>CAYTGQ010000061.1:0-11995 GCA_964437345.1 uncultured Lachnoclostridium sp.
AAGTAACAGAAGATGTTCCACTTGTGGAATACTGTGTTAAAGAAGAGAAGTCAATATTAATACCTGTTGTTGGGAATTCTGTTGCATCTGGTCCTGTAAGTTTTAAGTTAGCCAAACCATAATCTGCTGCTGTTGTATCTTTCACACCACCTACAGCTTCAAATTTACCGCTTGTTGTGTTGAAAGTTAACGCTATTGAAATGCCTGATGTAATTTCACCTGTTGTTTGGTCAACATTCGTGATTGTACCAGAAGTTGTAAGTCCACTGTTTGTAAGCTGTGCTACCATATTTGCATTAGCAGCATAAGTTACCTTCCCAGTAGAAGTATCCGTAGTTTCTGTCACTAAAATGGATTTACTATCTGCATCCAAAATATCTGTTAATGTAGCAGTATATGCTCCTGCTGTGCCTGTACTTTTAATTGCAAATACTGCTGTATAGCTATATCCTAAATTATCATAAAAACTTACTGTATATGGAACACCTTCTCCACTTAACTGTGGATCAGCCGCATCTATGTTACCACTTAAATATGCTTTTGTAGTTGCCTCCGGTTCTGTATATAAATTCTCCGGAGCCATTACATCCAGGGACTTAACCTGGGATTTTAAAATTTCTCCATTTTCATCTACGCCCCAGCCCATTACTAAATCACCGGCTGCTGTACACAGATTCCCTGATCCATCTACATTAAACGCACCTGCTTTTGTAAAGTAATTAGTTCCGCCTCTATTTACAATAAAGAAAGCATCACCACTTAACATAAGGTCCATAGCGTTGTCTGTTGCCTGAGCACCACCCTGTGTAGACATATTGGCTGCAATTGCAGATACCTTACTACCAAGACCAATCTGCTTTGCATTCTGTCCGGCTGTTCCTGTTGTAGGGTCTGCACCTGTTGCTGTCTGTAATGTCTGATAATATACATCTGAAAATACTACGTTACTTGCCTTAAATCCTGCTGTATTAACGTTTGCAATATTGTTACCGATAACGTCCATCTTGGTCTGATGTGCTTTCAGACCTGCGATACCGGAATACATTGATCTCATCATAATAAATGACCTCCTTGATTGACTCATAATTTAGGCTTCTTCTGTCGTTCCGAAGCCTCACGCCCCCTGATAGGTCCGGCGTAATTTCCTTTAGCTGATGACTGCACCGTCGATATTGGTGAACACACCTTCGTCTGCATCATTTACGGCAGTTACCACTGTTTTGCTAGGTACATTTACGATAAATGCCAAATCATCTACCATGACTAAGGATTCTTTGATTCCCTTTTCTCTGGCCTTATTGGCACCATTTTCCAATCTCGCTAATTGAGAACTGGATAAATCTATATTTCTGCTCGCCAACCTCTGATTTGCATGTTTAGAAAAACGCAGTGTACCGGCACTTTCTGCCTCTTGTTTGCTTTTTAAAATTTCACCAAAGGAACATTCCTTTGTTCCCGAAGTAATCTTACTTCCAGAGGTATTTATACCTCCAGAGTTGTTTACAACTCTCTTTGACTGTGTGACTGTAGATTTCGGTTTATTAACCCCAATCTGACTTGCCATCTGCTCTATGGAAGAAAAGTTGTTTTTAATATTAACATTCATAACTTATTCACCCTTTTATCCATACAGATTATGCTTCCATGCTCTTCTTTGGTTATTCTGTTTCCGTTTCTTCTGTAGCTGTTTCTTCCTCTGTAGCTTCTCCGGTTGTATCTTCTGTTTCTGTGTCTTCTGTAGCCTGTTTAATACCTGTTACTGTAAGACTAACTTTATCCGTTACTGTTGTAGATAAAATATCATCAAACATAAATCCAACCTGATACTTTCCTGCATCTAATCCGGCAAAGGCTTCCTTGGAAATAGTCAGTATTCCTTTCTCTGTATCAAAGGCCAGATAAGAAGCATCAATTACACTTCCATTCATAAATACTGCAACTGAACTTGCCTCATAATCATCTACTCCAAGTGACAGCTTAACCTGAAGATCTGTTGGATTGCCATGGTCATAGGTTGCACTCTGTTCTTCTACTGATGGAACTAACTGAGAAACTGCGTATGTATCATCAATAACTGTATATAAATCATCAATATCATATAACTCATCATTTACAGATAACTTAGCTTCTCCACTTTTAACAGTTACATAATCAACCGGTCCCTGCACATAGCTGATTGCTCCACTGGATGCATTGGTAACCTTAATAATAACTTCCTTACCTACTAAAGAAAATGCCTGTGAATTAAGGCTTGTCTGACTTAAATTCTGCATCTGCTCTAATGCTGAGAATTGTGCCAACTGTGCAACAAATTCTGTATCTGTACTTGGATTTAATGGATCCTGATACTTCATCTGTGCTACTAAAAGTTGAAGAAATGCATCCTTTCCAAGTGTATTGTCCACAACCTTTACTGTGCTGCTGGATACGCTACTTCCGCCTGTCAACTGACCATTTTCAACACTTGCTAACAACTCATTTGCCATTGTCCTTTCTCCTTTCCTTTATCTTATATGATTCTGCTCATGAATCCTGTTGTCATTCTCTTCCGTCATTCAGCTTATGCAGTATAATCTACTGTTCCGCCATTGTCACGAAGCACTCTTGCTGCCAAAGCTTCTTCTTCTGAAGTACCTTCTGCTTCTTCGTTGAAGCTCTCCAGATTGATTCTTCTTATTCCTGCTTTCTTCTGCTGTTTAGACTGCCCCTGTGCATCAGCACCGCTTTCTGTGTTCTGTCTGAAACCAAATTGAGATACATTAACTTCAATTGCCTCAACCTTTACTCCCTGATTGTTCAGATTATCCTTTAATACCTGTATCTGACTTTCAATAGCTTCCTTGGCAATCTGGTTTTCTGCTGTGAAGCTTGCTGTTAAAACTCCATTTTTAGATGCTACTGTAAGGTCTACTCTTCCAAGACTTTCTGGATTCAACTGAAGCTCCATACTGGTAGATTCTGGTCTGATTGCAATTTTAATCTGCTCTACAATCTGGTCTACAATCTCTCTCATAACCTGAATCTGTTCAGCAGATGCCTGCTGTACACCATCTGTTACTTTTGTCGCCAGATTCTGAACAAAAATGTCTACTGGATTTGTATCCTGTACTGATTCATGATTCATTTCAAAGCTGCTGTCCTTCTGAAGTTCACCATCTTTTGATGAATTGCTTGTAGACTGAGAATCTGTATCTTTTTCCACTACAATTTTAACTGTATTGTCTGTTACAGCTTCTTCTGAGCTTTCTACATCTACCTCTTCTTTACCATTTCCTTTTGCAAGAACCTCTTCTGGCGCATCTGCCTGTTCTTCAAGAAGACTTGCAATTTCTTCCTTGGTAATTCCAAGTTCTGGTTCTAATTCCAGATTCTTTAATGCTTCTAACAGCCGATTAAACTGAGATGCCGCATCCTCATTGGTAATCAGGCTAATTGCATCTTCACAATCATTTGCGTCCAAGACAAACTGTTTTAAGTTATCTGGATTTAATAAATCAAGAAGCTGCATACCGGATTCTTCCAAAAGATCCATCAGTTCTTTTTCTGTAATATCCATAACTTCCGTTACAATCTCACTGATCTTGTCTTCCAGTTCACCTAATCCCTGTTGAAGAAGCTCTGAGGTTAAAATCTGACCCGAAGCTAATACAACCGCATTTTCACTTTCAACAGATTCTGTTTTTACATTCTCTTCCACTTCTGCTGCTTTCATTGCTTCTTTTACTTCAGGATTAACTTCCAGACGTTCACCATCATCAAGCTGTGGTTTCTCAGAATCAGTTGATTTTTTCATTCCTTTGGAAACATCAGTCTCTGTTTTCGCTTTCACTGTATCAGCAGATGACTTTGCCTGATTTTCCTGCACATCGCTCATGGTTTTACTAAAATCTCCAGAGACGTTAGACTGTTTCTGAACTCCCACGTTTTTGAAACTGCTTGTCAAGCTATTAAGGCTTGAGGCTACAATGTCTTTTCCAACCATCTTTTGTGTCCTCCTTTCTTCAATATTTAGTTATAACTTAATGAGCCTTAATTCTAAAGACTCTCTATGCAAAAGCGAGAGTATCTAAATCCGGATTTAGTAGACCGGACTGGCACTACTTAGGATGCATCATCCTGCAATAATGCCATTTTCTTTGTTACCTTCGCTGCATATTCTGGTGTCATTTCTGCAATAATTGCTGCACTTTCTTTTGTATCCATACAATCAAGGATTTTACAAACTAAATCCAAGTCTCCTGTCATAACTTCCAAAATCTCTGCTGCATTCGCAGGGTCCATGTTGGCAAATCGTTCTCCTTGCGCAATAAGACTTGCATCTGCTTCAAGCTGTTCTACTACCTGCTGATAAAGAAGTGCTGCATTTTCAGGGTCAAATTCCTCATAATATGCTTTATATGCTTCCAACCCCGGAGATTTATCATTAAACACAACTTCCTGCTCAAATTCAAATACTCTCTCTTCAAAAGCTTTCTGATTTTCCTCAAATACTTTCAGACGAGCATTCTCTGTCTCCAGCTCTGTAATATAGTCACTGTTGACAGTGCCGGAATTTGTTAATGAATCTAACTCTAACTCTAATTCCCGAATTCTTGCTAATGCCTGATCCAATGTTTTATATGTATTACCTTCTGAATCAGTATAACCAGTTCCTGGAAGAATTCGGTTAATAACAGGCACATCTTTCAGAATTGGAGTCAATACCTTACTTCCGAAACCTGCAAAATCCAGTTTAATCAGCAAAGCAAATACACCTAACCATATAATCACGATAACCAGAGCAATCAGAAAAGAGATTATCTTATTCCCTGCTTTCTCTGTTTCACCAAAATTTCCCAACTCATCAGTATTTTTCTTCTTCGCCATGTCCACTGTCCTCACTATCTGTATCGTGATACTTAAAACTTACCAACTCATCCAGTTCTTTTCTTTCTTCTTTGTTCAATTCCTGAAGGAATTCTTCAAAAGCTTTTTCTTTAAGCTTTTCCTGGATTTTACGCTCCTGCATTGCTCTGTTGAGCTTTGCCCTTGCTTTCTCCACCTGCTGCTTCGCTGTATTTACTGCGATAATCTGCATTTTAATGTAATATTTCATAACTTCCACAGCTTCTTCCATGCGACGGATTTCCATTATTTTCAAACTTCCGGAAACCTGTCCTGAAAGCTGTTTTTCATAATTTTCTTTTCTTACATATAAATTGGCAAGCTTCTCTTCTTCCTGATTTAAGACCATGTTAGCTTCTGCAAATGTGTTTTTTGCCTGATCTTCTAATTTATATTTTACAGACAGAATACTTTCCATCTTATAAACAAATTTTGCCATTAGGGGCCTCCATGCCTAACCAGTTTGTCATTTACTCATCTGGATTATCATTAAAAATATTAATTAACATATTAATTTCTTCTTCCAGAGTGAATTTTTCATAAACATCTTGTCTTAAATAATGATTAACGGCATCTATTTTCTCTATCGCATAATCAATATTTTTATTGGAGCCTGGCTTGTAAGCTCCAATATTGATTAAATCTTCTGCTTCATTATATGTTGCCAGAACATTTTTTAATTTGCCGGCTGCCTGTTTATGATTCTTTTCAATAATTGAACTCATTACACGGGAGATACTTGGTAAAATGTCAATTGCCGGATAATGATTTTTATGTCCAAGCTTTCTGGATAAAATAATATGTCCATCCAGAATACCACGGGCTGTATCAGTAATCGGCTCATTGAAGTCATCTCCATCTACCAAAACAGTATAAAGTCCGGTAATAGAACCTTTTTCCGCCCTTCCTGCTCTCTCTAAAAGCTTTGGCATTTCCGAATATACACTTGGCGGATACCCTCTTGACACCGGTGGTTCTCCGGATGCCAAGCCAATTTCTCTTTGCGCCATGGAAAAACGAGTTAATGAGTCCATCATAAGTAATACATCTTTTCCCTGACTACGGAAATATTCTGCTATAGCTGTTGCTGTCTTCGCTGCTGTCTTACGGATTAATGCCGGTTTATCTGATGTTGCAACTACAACAACAGACCTTGCCATACCTTCTGGTCCCAAATCTCTCTCAATAAACTCTCTTACTTCTCTTCCACGCTCTCCAATCAGAGCAATTACATTAATGTCCGCCTTTGTATTTCTGGCAAACATACCAAGAAGGGTACTTTTTCCAACACCACTTCCTGCAAATATTCCAATTCTTTGTCCTTTACCTAAAGTTAAAAGCCCATCTACCGCCTTCACTCCAAGAGGAAGAATTTCACTGATAATTTCTCTTTTTAAAGGATCAGGAGGTGCCGCTTCTATGGAGTAGGAACTGTCACAGCTAACAGCTTCTCCGTCAATAGGATTGCCAAGACCATCTAAGGTTCTGCCTAATAATTCATTGCCAACCTTTACTGTAAGAGGATTACCTGTATTTTCTACACGGCTTCCAATTCCTACACCAACAATTTCACTATAAGGCATTAATAAAACTCTGTCATCTCGGAAACCGACAACCTCTGCCATAATCTCTGCTCTGTCCTCACCGGAAACAATGCGACACATATCGCCCAGCTTCGCATTTGGACCTATAGATTCGAGAGTAAGTCCAACAACCTTGACTACCTTTCCTAAACGTTTTTCATAGTTTTTGTCCAATAATCCTTTATATTTCTCGTAATCGATTGCTAAAGGGTTCAACCAGACACCTGCTTTCCTTACTAACTTATCGGCAGCTTTTAATTCTCTGCCTATGAAATATTCAGCAATTTTAAATTTTCTATCAAATTCTTTAACTGAATATCCAAACTACAATCTATAATCGTAGAATCCGCCTCAATAACACACTGATTCTTTGTAAAATCCGGATTTTCTACAATTTCAATTCCACCAGATACCCCAACGGCATTGCAAAGCTTTTCTTTTTCACCTTCCAGAAGCGAATAATCCTCAGAAGAACACTGAATTATATATCTGTCACTTCTTCCTATCTGCTGGATTCCATTATGTACAAGATGAAGAATTACCTCTTTTTTATTTTCTACCATAACTCCTGTAATCTTCTCAATAAGACTTATCATAATATCCACAAACTGAGGCTCTGCTTCCCTGAGTTTCTGATTATATTCTTCTTCCCATGCTTTCGCCTGTTCCCGAAGCTGCATTTCCAGTGTGATAAGCTCTTTCTGACCAGCTGCCATTCCTGCTTTATAGCCATCATCTTTCCCAAAATTATATGCAGAATTCTTAATACCTTCTGCTTCTATTTTAGCTGCTTCCAGAATATTTTCTGCCTCCGCTTTAGCATTGGCAAGAATTAATTCTGCTTCCTGGAGAAGTTCCATTCTCTGTTCTTCCAGCTTTTCATCCATCGCCGTATTTGGTGTTACTTTAGTTGCAAATATGCCCTCCGAAAAACCATCTTCCCCATAATCCAGAAATTCTTTACCGGCAGTCGCTTCCATAACTGCTTCTGCAGTTCTTTTCGGCACTGCTAAAACTTCTGCCAGTAAATCTACTCTGGTATCAGAATCAATCACACATTTATCTTCTTTTTCAAAGTTAATATAATTCCATTTTACAATATTACTAGACAACGATTTCGTCACCTCCACCCCTGCTGATAATGATTTCGCCGGAGTCTTCTAATTTTCTAATAATATTAACAATTTTCTGCTGTGCTTCTTCTACGTCTTTCAAACGTACAGGACCCATAAAGTCCATATCTTCTTTAATCATAGCAGCAAGACGTTTTGAAAGGTTGTTGAAGATAACAGTCTGTACTTCCTCATTAGCACTCTTAAGCGCAACAGCAAGTTCGTTGTTGTCCACTTCTCGGAGAACACGCTGGATAGACTTGTCGTCCAGAGAAAGGATATCTTCGAATACGAACATCTTTCTTCTGATTTCGTCCGCCAATTCCGGTTCTTCGATTTCGAGAGTTTCCATGATATGTTTTTCTGTTCCTCTATCAACAGTATTCAGGATTTCTACGATAGAATCTACACCACCAACAATCGTGTAATCCTGATTTACTAAAGATGACAGTTTCTGTTCCAATACCTTTTCCACTTCCTTGATTACATCTGGCGATGTACGGTCCATCTGTGCAATACGCTTTGCAACATCTGCCTGCTTTTCAGGTGACAATGCAGCAATAATTGTTGCAGCCTGACTAGCGGATAAATAAGACAAAATCAAAGCAATTGTCTGTGGATGTTCATCCTGAATAAAGTTAAGCAGCTGGCTGGCATCTGTCTTACGAATAAATTCGAATGGTCGTACCTGTAAGGAAGCTGTCAGCTTGCCAATAACATCTCTTGCCTTGTCTGCTCCCAAAGCTTTTTCCAACAATTCCTTAGCGTAATTAACACCGCCTTCAGCAATATACTGCTGGGCCAGACACACTTCATAGAATTCATCCATAACGTGGTCTTTTACTTCTGGGGAAATACTTCTTGTATTGGCAATTTCTAATGTCAATTCTTCAATTTCTTCTTCTTTTAAATGTTTAAAAATGTTAGCAGAACGCTCTGGTCCCAAAGCAATCAGCAGAACCGCTGCTTTCTGAACACCATTTAAGTCATTATGACTTGCCATAGCCTCTTACCCCCAATCCTCCTGCAGCCAGTTACGCAGCAAGTTGGCAACGGCTTCCGGATTCTCATCAACAAATTTTTCAATCATCTTGCGTGTTTCAGATTTTTCACTAAATTCAATGTCATCCAATGACTGGTTCTCTTTCGTTGTAGCAAGAAGCTGTTCCACAGATAACTCTGGCTCTACTTCTGTTACTTCAACCGGAGCTGTTCCTCTAAATACTACAAAGATTAATAATGCAACAATTAATACTGCAAGAATAATCATCAGATAATCATTAATATCAAATGTACCAGTTTCTTTTGCATTAAACACAGGTACTTCCCATGTAACAACGGAAATATTATCTTCGTCAATACCTGTCATTGCTGATACTAAAGAAACAATTTCTGCATTATCATCTTCTGTATAGTTACGGACATTATTTGCATCTTTAAAATCTTCAAAGGTCATGTCCTCTAACAGACCCTGTCTTTCCAAATCTACTTCGTTATAAATTTTATATCTTGTTGCTACTACCGCCATAGAAGAGTTCTCTGGATCAACAGCGCCAATTTCTCTTTTAATATTGGTAATTGTCTCATTAGGAAGGTAATCATATTTATTTAAAATCACCTTACTGTCACTACTGCTTCCATTACTGATTAAATAGTCTGTCTCATCTCCATTGGAGCTTGTTCCCGGTACACCACCAGAACCAGAGCTTCCCTGTGAAGAATATTCATAACTTGAAGAATACAATCCCTGGTCATGTCCATCTGAAGTTGTATATTCAGCATAACGTTCTTCTATTTCATCAAAATTAAACTTAATATTTTCACAACCGACAGTTACCATATCGAAACCGTAAGCAAGGAGAAAAGCTTCAACATTGTTACCCATTGTGTTTCTTAATTTTTCTTTGTATTCTTCTTTATCACTGACTTCACCACCAAGCATGTCATCACTGTCGCCACCAAATAACATACTACGGTTCTGGTCCATAATTACAATATTTTCCGTACTACTATTACCCACTGCATTAGCAACATAAGAAGCAAGTGCTTTTGCCTGTGCCTTTGTCATTTCTTCTGAAAGAGTCAGCATAATACTTACAGAAGCTTCCTTACTTTCATCAAAAATGGTATATGTACTGTCAGGTCTGTATAAAGTTACATTAGCATCCTTTACTCCCTGATACTGCATCAAAGCCTTTCGCAGATCACTCTGTGAAGCAAGAGTACGTTTCTGCTCTTTTTCACTTTCTGTTGTACTCATAGAATTATCAAATGCAAAACTCCAATCAAAGTCATCACCCAGAATATCATTTTCTGCCATCAGATTAATTGCATCTGTATAATCTTTTTCCTGCACATAAACCACAGTACCATCTCTGGACTGCTCATACATAATTCCATTCTCATCCAACAAAGTAACCAACTCACTGGCACTCTTATTATCTTCAAAGGATGCCAGTTGTGTATCATACTTTGGTATTGTAAAAAAATACGCCAATAAGACAATCAAAAAGAATATTGCGGCAACTACGCAAATAATGATTGTCTTTTGTTTACTAGTATATTTATTCCAGAATTCTAAGAACCTCTCTGGAATTTGTTTGATTCGCTCCTGCATTGTTAACTCTCCTGCTTATCTCATTCCTGCTTTGTAAAAAGCTTAGAACTGTAAATTCATAATTTCTTTATATGCATCCACTACAGCATTACGAACTGCCAATGTATACTGTAATGACATATTTGCCTTACTCTGTGCAATCATAAGATCATGTGTATTATCAGACTGCCCCATTGCATATTTGATTTCTTCTTCTTCCACCTGATTTGTCCAATAATCTGTTTCTTCTATCATATCTAAAGCAGACTGAAACAATGTTTCAAACGTAGCGTTATTAGTAGTTTCTTCTGTCTTATTCAATGATGTTGTATAAAGATTACTATCAATCCCGCTAAGTCCGCTGATTCCAAGTATTCCGCTCATTGCTAACTCCTCCCGGTTTATTTACCAATCTCAAGAGCCTTTAATATCATTGCTTTTGTTGCATTAAATGCAGTGATATTTGCTTCATAAGCGCGACTGGCATCAATCATATCTGTCATTTCTGTTACAATATTAACATTAGGATATGTAACATAGCCTTCTTCATCTGCATCCGGATGAGTCGGGTCATATACTTTACTTCCTTCTGAATTATCTTCTACAATCTCTGCCACTTTTACTCCGGCAGACTTTGTACCTGTTGTAATACCAAATACATCCCCAAATGTACTTGTTATCTGACTCTTTTCCTGAAATACAACATTCTGTTTCTTGTAAACATTACCATCTGCATCTCGTGTTGTCTGTGCGTTAGCAATATTCTGTGAAATAATATCTCTTCTAAGTGTCTGGGCTGTCATACCGCTCGCACTAATATCCATTGCACCAAAAACTGACATTGCTATTCCTCCATTTACTGAAATCTATTGCTGATTGAAATTATTTTCTTAAAATTAAAATCTATTATTTACTTGTAAGAACCATCTTGATTCTTGAAAATTCCTGACTGATGGAATCCACTAATGTATAATAACGTAACTGGTTCTTTGCCAGCTCTGCATTCTCTGTGGCAATATCCACATTATTACCATCCATGCGATAGCTAAGTCCTGCGTATTCTGTATAAGTTGTAGCTGTAACGTCTGATAAATCCAGATTCATTACGCTCTCATCCAAAGAATCGCCTCCCGCAAGAGCTGTCATTAAATAGGACTCAAACTGTACATCCTGTCTCTTGTAATTTGGGGTAGTCGCATTTGCAATATTATTGTTGATTACCTCGTTACGAAGCCAGCTGGCATCTGCTGCTTTTCCTAACACATTTATATAGTTGTAAGCATCTGATCCAATCATCTTTACACTTTCCTCCTATTTTACTCTACATTCTATAATATTATAAACATCTTTTTCCCAAAACACAATATAGAATTGCGAAAAAAGTCTATATATACTATATTTTGCGGTTCTGTTTTAGGACTATAGTCCCTATTTTTCCTTTCTTCAAGCTTTTCTCTCACAATTTGACAATTTTCGACTTACAAATTTCGCCAAATATGAAACAAAAAAGGAACCCTGTCTCTTTCGAGACGGATTCCTTTCCAATCATATATAATCTTCCATGTCATAATTATGTTCTATAGCAATAGTATACTACAGAATTTGCAAAATGTCACCCATTTTTATTGATTATGTGTTTTTATTTTTTTTAATTCATCAAATACAACATCATTTATCACTTTAATGTAAGTTCCCTTCATACCTGATGAACGTGATTCAATGACGCCAGCACTTTCAAACTTTCTAAGAGCATTTACAATTACAGAACGAGTAATGCCTACTCTGTCTGCAATTTTGCTGGCAACCAGAATTCCTTCATT
>CAYTGQ010000062.1:0-11771 GCA_964437345.1 uncultured Lachnoclostridium sp.
CCTGGAATAATTTGTAGAAGTCGTAGCTCTGCATAATCATGTAGTTGAATTCTAAGAAGCTTAAGCCTTTTTCCATTCTCTGCTTGTAACATTCTGCTGTTAACATACGGTTAACACTGAAATGTGCACCTACTTCACGAAGAAGTTCTACATAGTTCAAATCTAATAACCAGTCCCCATTATTTACTAATAAAGCTTTGCCTTCGGAGAAGTCAATGAATTTGCTCATCTGTGCTTTGAAGCAGTCGCAGTTATGCTGAATCTGCTCTTTTGTCATCATAGTACGCATATCGCTTCTTCCGGATGGGTCACCAATCATAGCTGTTCCGCCGCCGATTAAGGCGATTGGCTTATTACCTGCCATCTGTAAACGTTTCATTAAGCATAATGCCATAAAGTGTCCTACATGAAGACTGTCTGCTGTTGGGTCAAATCCAATGTAGAAAGTTGCTTTACCGTTGTTAATTAATTCTTTGATTTCTTCTTCGTCTGTTAACTGTGCAAGAAGACCTCTTGCCTGTAATTCTTCGAATAATGTCATTTTGAAGTTCTCCTTTCTTACTTTCCATCTCTTTCAACCTCCGTGCTACAAGCTCGTGAACAAGTTCACTCGCTCGCGGGCATTCGCCCTATAAAATTCCAAAGCATCAGTCCAGCCTGCAAGCAGTCTGCCTTCTGCTTTTTGAATTTCGCACGACTCATTTGCTTACGCGAAAAAAAGCCCCTTATCCTTACGGATAAAGGGCGAATGTCGCGTTACCACCTTTATTCACAGGCAACTCGCATTGCCTGCCTCATCAGGTACCATTGATACCTTTACACCGATAACGTGGTGTATTCCGTCACAGCCTACTAATCTCTGTTCGGTGTGAAGCTCGAAGATGTATTCATAATCAGCTTTCTGTGCGCCTCTCATCAACCGGCAGCTTTCTGTCCATTCCACTCATTACTACTTCTTCTCGTCATAGCTTTTTGCTCTATCACTGAGTTCGATTATAGCAGAATTCCTCAATTTGTCAAGAAAACCTTCCAAAATTTGCATACTCACTTAATCGTTTACATTTTTCTAATTCGTTTAAAAATCTCATATTGTCTTTTTATCTCTGTTTCTTCATCAACCAAAAGTCCCTTTGCCTCTAAAATCCGCTCAATTGCTTGTGCAATATCCATTGTGTGATATGCAAGAAACAAACCACGCAGTTCTTTCGGTTTGACAATTTTGTACACCTGCACAGATGATAATTCATATGTGTAACAAAAATATCTATACAGGTATCCTATCCAAAACATTTCATTATGCGTATACTTTATAGAACCATATTCCAATTTACCATACTGCTCTTCTATTCTATCCAGTATATCTTTTTCATGCATGTTAGTTTGTAAAATTGATTCATTATCCATCGCTTTAGCAATTTTACTGTTCATAAATCTTCTTATGAAAATTTCAGAACTAACAGATGTCAAATCAACTGCACATTCAAATGTCTTTGCCTGCAAATCACACAATAGCAGACCATCTTTGTTTATTTTTTTCATTTTCTCACACCTTTATCAGCTTAATATTTCATCAATATATTTTCCTTTACCTCTATACCGTATTTTTGCTAACTTGACTTTATCGTCTCCCAATTTCGTATCTTCAGTTCTAATATTTTTATAGTATTCCCTCTCCTTATTGGAAACATAACACCGCTCTATTAACTTTACCTGTTCTATTGCCCTATCACTGATAAATACATACTGTGACCCGAGATGTGTTGCTGCCAAACAATGTTTACACTGTTCATCCGTGATTTCACCCTCAATAAACGAATTAATAATTTGAAACATCCTATTGTCTGCAATCGGAGCAATAATATAATCGCAATCTCTAGATTCCTCTATACAAGTTCAATCAAAACTTATTTATATCACATGACCTAAACAAGTTATATGCTATCTTTTCCCTACAAATCAGACTTCATATCGTTTGCAAAACATAAAAAGAGACATTCTCTATCAGTTTTCACCAATAGCCCAATGTCTCTATACCTTTTATAACTTCAAAAAAGTTTCCAATTTAGAAATCCTATCCTCTGTATCCAAGTTCCCGTGACAATTCTGCCTTCACCTTAAGCACATATTCCGCCAGCTCCTGCACTCGCTCCTCTGTCATACGGTTTACCGGTGCCGAAATACTAAAGGCATATTTTGCCTTGCCTCGATAATCTAAAATGCTGGCTGCTATACAACGTACACCCTCTTCATTTTCTTCGTTATCCATGGCATATCCTTTTTGGCGAACCTCTTCTAATGTTCTATAAAGTTCTTCCAAGCTAGTAATCGTATACTCTGTTTTCTTCTGGATATCGCTGGCTTCCCAGATTTGCTTTACTTCCTCTTTGCTAAGATGGGCAAGTATTGCTTTGCCTACACCAGAACAATACATGGAATGAACCATACCAATCTGCGAAACCATTCGAATAGAACCCACTTTAGACTCTACCTTATCAATATATACAATTTCATTGCCAGCTCTACGAACTAAATGAACCGTTTCCTGTGAAATCTCAGAAAGCTGTCTCATATAAGGACGGGCAATCGGAAGAATCTCCATGCGATCCAAAACCTTACCGGATAATCCTACTATTTTAAATGAAAGCATATATTTTCCTGTCTCTTCATCCTGTCTTGCATATCCCATATAAATCAAGGACATCAAAAGACGATGAACCGTACTTTTATGAAGTCCCAACCTTGTACTTAATTCCATTAATCCAATCTCTCCTGTTTCTGCCAATGTTTCCATAACAAGAAAAATACGTTCCGCAGACTGCACTGGATTCTTTTTATCTTCCATTTTATATGCCTCCATTTCAAAATGTTTCCACATAGAAAAACTACGTTTCATATCGTGAAACACATTTTTATCATAACACCCAAATTTTGTCTTGTCAATGCCAAGAATATTAGAAAAAATAACCAAATTTTCCCACAAAATTTCTATAGAAAAATATTCTATTTCCCTTGACAATTATTCTGAGGGTGATATAATTTAAGTATCACGAGATGAAACGGGGTTTCACATTGTGAAACTCTCTATCGGGTTTAATTATGCAAAAAATAAATTAAAATTTCAAAGGAGAATGAATCATGAACGAAGTTTTAAAAGAGATTTCCAAGATTGGTATTGTTCCTGTTATCGCTTTAGAAGATGCTGCTGATGCAGCTCCTTTAGCAAAAGCTTTATGTGATGGTGGTCTTCCATGTGCAGAAGTTACATTCCGTACTGCTGCTGCTGAAGAATCTATCCGTATCATGGCTAGCCAGTTCCCTAACATGTTAGTAGGTGCTGGTACAGTTCTTACAACTGAACAGGTTGATAAGGCTGTAGCTGCTGGTGCTAAATTTATCGTTAGCCCAGGTTTAAATCCAAAGGTTGTTAAATACTGTGTAGAAAAGAACATTCCTGTTACTCCAGGATGTGCTAATCCAAGCGATGTTGAACAGGCTATTGAACTTGGCTTAGAAGTTGTTAAATTCTTCCCTGCTGAAGCAGCTGGCGGATTAAACATGATTAAGTCCATGGCAGCTCCTTATACAAATATGAAATTCATGCCTACAGGCGGAATCAATGCTAAGAACTTAACTTCTTACTTAGATTTCAAGAAAATCATCGCTTGCGGCGGAAGCTGGATGGTTAATGGTGATTTAGTGAAAGCTAAAGACTGGGCTGGTATCACAGCACTTACAAAAGAAGCTGTTACAAATATGTTAGGCTTCCAGTTAAGACATGTTGGTATCAACACAGCTACTGCTGATGAAGCTAATGACTCTGCTGATAAGTTTGAAAAATTATTTGGATTTGCTAAGAAAGAAGGCAACAGCTCTTATTTTGCCGGCACAGCTATCGAATTAATGAAAGAGCCTTACCTTGGTGCTCACGGACACATCGCAATCCAGACAAACTACATTGAAAGAGCTATGTATCATTTAGAAATGCAGGGCTTCTCCTTCAATGAAGATACAAAGAAATATAATGCTAAGGGTGAATTAGTTGCTATTTACTTCAATGAAGAAATCAGCGGATTTGCAGTACACTTAGTACAGAAGTAGAACGTAATAATTCAGAACTGCAATTTTTATAAAATAAGTAAGTAACAAAATTTAAAATAAACTATAAAATTTATTAATGGAGGATTGATACCCATGGCAAAGAAAATTATTACATTTGGTGAGTTAATGTTAAGACTTGCTCCAGAAGGATACTATCGTTTCGTACAGACTTCTAACTACGGTGCAACATATGGTGGTGGAGAAGCTAACGTAGCAATCTCTCTTGCTAACTATGGTATGGACGCTGGTTTTGTTACAAAAATGCCTAAACATGAAATTGGACAGGCTGGTGTTAACTCTTTAAGACAGTTTGGCGTTGATACAACACACATCACTCGCGGTGGTGACAGAGTTGGTATCTACTTCCTTGAAAAAGGTGCTAGCCAGAGACCTTCCAAAGTAATTTATGACCGTGCTGGTTCTGCTATCGCTACAGCTACAACAGAAGACTTTAACTGGTCTGAAATTTTCGAAGGCGTTGACTGGTTCCACTTCACAGGAATCACTCCAGCTCTTGGTGACAACGTAGCTGCTATCTGTTTAGAAGCTTGTAAAGCTGCTAAAGAAAGAAACATCACAGTAAGCTGTGACTTAAACTACCGTAATAAATTATGGTCTAAAGAAAAAGCTGGCCAGGTTATGGGCGAACTTTGTAAATATGTTGACGTATGTATCTCTAACGAAGAAGATGCTTACGACGTATTCGGTATCAAGTCTGAAGGTACAGAAGTAACTGCAGGCGAATTAAATAAAGAAGGTTACAAAGAAGTTGCTCAGAAATTAACAGAACGCTTCGGATTCAAGAAAGTAGCTATCACATTAAGAACATCTATCTCTGCTAACGACAACCGTTGGGCTGCTATGTTATACCAGGATGGACAGAGCTACTTCAGCAAAGAATACTTAATGCATATCGTTGACCGTGTAGGTGGTGGAGATTCCTTCGGTGGTGGATTAATTTACGCTTGCTTAAGCGACTATGCTCCACAGGATACAATCGAATTCGCTGTAGCAGCTAGCTGCTTAAAACACTCCATCGAAGGTGACTATAACCAGGTATCTGTTGATGAAGTTAAGAAATTAGCTGGTGGAGATGCTTCTGGACGTGTTCAGAGATAATCTTCTCTAAGCAAATAATATAACCTATTTTCCTCAATTAACCATAAATACTTTTTTAACAGAAGAATGGCTGGTACAATATGTACCAGCCATTCTTTTTATCCTATTGTTTTCTATCTCACTATATTCTATTCACAAATCTATACCATATAGTTTGCTTCCACTTCTCTTATACTACTCCTGCCAGTACATCACGAATGGTATTCATAAGCCTATCCTGCTCGATTGGTTTCAGAAGATATCCTTCCGGATTCAAGCCTAATACTGCCATGATATGACTTCTATCTGCTACGCCAGTTAAAAACACAACCGGAATATTTTTAAGTTCTTCATCATTGCGGAATTCTTCCAAGGTTCTCTTTCCATCCCATTCCGGCATTTCATAATCCAGAAGAATTAAATCCGGAATATTCTTCTTCGCCTGCTTCATTGCCATTGGTCCGGAAGTGGCAACTGAAACATCATAAGTCTTCTCCAGTATAGCCTTTACACTTCTAAGGAGAACACCACTGTCATCTACCGCAAGAATACGTTTCTTTCTGTCGTCACCTTCTCTTAATTCCACGTATTCTTCTCTAACCTCTGGCATTCTTAGCACTTTTTGACATTTCTGCATTAGTACAGACAGAGTAATTGGTCTTGTGGCATAATAAAATTGTGTGCCTGCATAATCATTATGATAATAATTACATTCTTCTGTTGTACCCAAAAATATAACTGGTACTTTTGGATATTCCTCCTGAAAATAGTCAAGAATATTTTTATCCAATTGTCCGATTCCCACTAAAGATGCCACTACCAAATCCGGTTCAAAAACTGTTACCATCCCTTTTACAATATCCAGAGTATCTACACATACCTGTGTTTTGAATCTTGTTGATAAATGCTTATTCACACTGCTGACTGTCTGATTCAGCTGCCCTATTAATAACACTTTTTTCATATCTATTTACTCCCTTCGCCATTCAGTTTCAACTGTTCCATAATTTCTTCAATCAGCGGTTCTGCTTCTTCCACTGCCATATTAGTAACCAATACACTAAGCTTTTCTATATTACTTTGTATATCGGCAGGATAAGCATATTCCTCCAGATTTACTATCATCTGATCCATTTCATCAATGTCCATTTCATCAAAAGCATTTCGAAGAATTTCCAGATAAGCAAGAAGTATTGTATAATCTTCTATTTCCTTTTTATTCTGTTCCAATGCTTCTTCCAAGACATTATCCATTCCAAGACATTCCTTCAGACTTTGCTTATAACTTCGCCATTCTTTTATAAAAATATCATGGAGTGATTCTATTACTTCTATATTACCATCTCGGGCGGCATTTTCCAAGAGCTTTGCCATTCCTCCAAGAACAGTTGCACCAATAAGATTTGCAGAGCTCTTCATAGAATGTACTTTAATCCTATAATGATCCAGATTATTAGAAGGCTCTTTGCTTTCAGCATAGAACTTTTCCAGTGCGTCTGCTTCTACATCAATTGCTTTATGAAAGTCTTTTACCGTATCCATTAAAAGCTCTTTATCCGGAAGATGCATCAGGCCATAACTCCAGTCAATTCCGTCAACCATAGGAATATCGGAGACATCTACAGTACTATTTGCAATTCTTTTTCCAATACCACTTGATGACTGCTGGCTCTGCAATACAATTTCTCCATCTTCAATTCCACCATCCTCACTTAGAACTTCAAATTTTAATAAATCACGAGGAAGTAATCTCAAAATCATCTGCTCCAGCTTTTCCGGATTAATTGGTTTTGGAAGAAATGCATCAAAGCCTTCAGCAAGATACATTTCTTTGGCTCCGGTAATTGCATTGGCTGTCAGGGCAACAATTGGAGTTCCTGCTGACTGATTGTCCGGCAGTTCTTTCATTCGATGCAGAGTCTCAATACCATCCATCTCCGGCATCATATGGTCTAAGAATATTAAATCATATCGTTTCTTTCTGACCATTTCAAGACAGGATTTTCCACTATCTGCCACATCTACATTTACCTTTGTACATTTTAACAGATTTACAAACACCTTTAAGTTCGTCGAATTATCATCCACCACTAAAAGCTCTGCCTTTGGAGCTGTAAATGCTGCCATATAAGAATATTCTGTAGACTGTTGGCGAATACGCTCTGTCAGATTACCAACTGGTGTAGAGTCCACAATATTCTGCTCCAGTGTAAAATAAAATTTGGAGCCTTTTCCATATGTACTTTCTACATTCAGCTTACTTCCCATCAACATCAACAGCTGGGTTGTAATATTAATTCCAAGTCCGGTTCCTTCTACATTACGATTTCGCTTTTCTTCAATTCGCTCAAATTCCTTGAAAAGCTTCTCCATATCTTCTTCCTTGATACCAATTCCAGTATCCTCTACAGAAAAATCAAGAACTACCTTTTTACCATCTATTCTACCATTAACACTTAAGGAAACTCTGCCCTCCAGTGTGTATTTCACTGCATTATTCAGCAGGTTAACCAGTACCTGACGAATACGGACATCATCACCGAAAAGCTTTGATGGTAGGTTTTCATCTATCTGAAAATGTAACTCCAGCTTTTTGCCTTCGGCTTTTGCTTTAATCATATTGGAAATATCATGTATCATACTACTAAAATCATATTCTACATTGATAATTTCCAGCTTTCCCGATTCAATCTTGGAAAAATCAAGAATGTCATTAATCAATGAAAGCAAATTCTGTCCTGCATTCTGAATATCCAAAGCATATTCCTTAATCTGCATATCTGTAGTTTCTCGTAAAATCATCGTATCCATACCAAGGACTGCATTGATTGGCGTACGGATTTCATGGGACATGTGTGCAAGGAATTTACCCTTTGCAGCATTGGCAGCCAAGGCTTCTTGTCTGGCTTCTTCTGCCATCTCCTTCGCCTTTTCCAGCTGCTCATTTTTCATAGCAACAAATTCCATCTCCTGCTGTAACAGTCTTGCATTTTCTTCAATGTTTTTGGAATAGCCAATTAATATCTGGCTTAAATGCTGGTAAAGCATAATAATACTGAATGCCATTGTTCCTAATCGGCTGTATTTACCCATATCGCCCACTGCAACCACATACATCCGGACAATATCTATGGTGCCGCCAGCTCCCATAAACAATAACGCCGCCACCCCAAGCTGAATGGTAATATCTTTTTTGCCTTTATTTATCTTTATAATATCCAGATAGGATTTTCCTACCAGAATTACTGTCAACATAATTAATACATGGGATATAAATGCCATATCCATAAAATCTACTATATTGAAAAGCTGTAAGCCTATCTGCCCCACTGCATTTATGGTAGTTAGCAAAAGCAAGCCATTCCAGCGTTTTTCAAACATTCCCAGCATACCATTTCCATAATATAATCCCATAAAGAAAGGCATCATCATCAGGCACAAAAATACCATAACTGAATACAGCGTCTGGTTTCCATAGAAAACATGTAATGCCTTCGTTTCAATAAAATAATACAACGAAGCAACAATGCAATAAGCACATAAATACTGCATTCCACTTGTATCCTCTTTTACAAATTTACGTACTAAATACAAAAGGAAAAAGATAAATCCACAAACCAAAATTACAAAGTTACTGGCTATGCTTATAATGTTGCTTTTTAAAAGCTGTAAAATCAGTACATCTCTCTCGCCCACAGTTATCTGGGTTACTCTTGCAGCATAATCCTTATAAGGCGATACCATTTTTATCTCAATTTTACCTTCAGTTAAATTAGCAGGAATATCAACAAAATTTACAACACTTCCCGGTGTACGTCCAAAAGAACGCATATCGTTGACACCAAATTCATACACCACTGCTCCATCTACCATCACAGAAAGCTTCTTATCTGCTGACAGAAAAGACATAGTCTTTCCGAAATATTCCTTTGGAATCTGGTTAGACATCACAACAACGGCTCCCGGTTCGCTCTCTCCAAGATACGGCAGTTCTTCCAAAGCCATCTTCTTTACTGGCTTTCCTTCCTCATCAAGCCAGCTAAGCTCCCAATTCTCATTAAAATTGTAGATTTCTCCCTTTGCAAGAGTCATGTCGTCCACCTGAAACTTTGCAACTACAAATAGTAAGAGTGCAAAGCCAAATGCTAAAATTCCCCATGCCAGCTTTTTATAATACTTCATACGCATTTCTCCCAACTCGGTATATATTAAATAAACTATTCAGCCTCATCTCTTACAAAATATACCATTTCTTCTTGCTTCTATGTTTTGCCACATACAAAGCCTTGTCTGCATCACTGTAAAGCTTTTCGAAATCTTTATCTGAAGTTTCTAATATTCTCGCAATACCAAAGGATGCACTGGTAATTCCTGCATATTTTTCTTCTGCTGTCTTTATCTCAAAAGCTTCTGCTATCTTTTCCACCAAAAGTTCTACTTCCTTTGCATCCACAATTTCTTTGTAGAAAAGACAGAATTCATCGCCACCAATTCTACAGGCTAGAGTTTCTTCTCCAAGTTCTGAAAGCACGGCTCCAAATTTTACAAGAATATCATCACCTGCCTGATGTCCAAAACGGTCATTAACCTGTTTGAAATGATTCAAATCCATCATAAATAAGCTGCCTGTTCCACCCTGTTCCAAATATTCCTGTAGTAAAGTCATAAAATAATTTCTATTATAAATACCTGTTAACGAATCCTTATGAGCTAAATCACTAATCTGCAGTAACATCTTATGATGCTCTGTGACATCCAATACCCAAAGCATATGTCCTTGTACATAACCACCTTCACTCAGTGGTTCCACACGCATTTCATAAATATGGTTATTGATTTCCAGATTCTTTACCTTTCCTTCGAAAATATCTTTAAGCACCGGATTAACATGTACACTCTTTTTCAAAGCCAATTCTCCAAATATGGTTTCCATTCGGCTATTATAAAACGTAATGATATCATGGTTATTAATTACCATAACACCTTCCTGACCGTGACTTAAAGCATTTTCTCCAGCCATTGTAATAGAATCAAAGTAGCCATACCGAAGCAATGTACTTCCAACTAATACCATAGCCAACGCAATTCCAAAACAAGGAATCTCGTATCCACCCGTAATTCCTGTCGCACGGATTACGAGAGGTATCCAAGGACAAAGAATCGCTACTGCCGTACAGAGTATTCTCTTTCGTTCAATTCCCACCGACCGGATAATTTCCCTGATACAGGTTGCAAAACAGGCAGTACAGACAACTACCATATAAGCAACAAACACATAAAATCCCCAACCATATTCCAGAACCAGTCTTGGAAATGGTCCGCTTTCGTCCATTCCTACATGGGTATAAAAATACTGATTTTCTCTTGTTGTAAGAAGCATCCACATAATAAACAGACCGCATACTACTTCTGCCGCATATACAAACTGCGGCACTTCCTTATGGCACATTTCCGCTACAAATATCGTAAATCCAATCATCAAAACACATTCGCCAAAATACTGCGTTAATGTTGCCGCATAATAACCACCCACATTACCAGAGGTAATTTCTACTAAGAACCCAAATGTATAGATACAACCCGATGCTGCAAGTAATAGCGTGCCAGACTGCCCTCTGGATGGTTTTGCCCAAAGTACGAACATTAAAATTACCATACACACCAATAAAGCCAGCACATGAAGCCCTACATAAATCTGATAAGCCGTTACTCCTTGCAATAATACTTTCACTCCAGCTAATACAAGAAAATGTGCCGGATAGAATAAATAAAAGAAATATTTACTTCCAATAATATCCTTGCCCTTTTCACCATTGTAACGTTTTAACAAAAGTAATGGCAGCATAAATCCCAGAAAATAAAGCTTATCATACCAAGGCCACTGATATTTTGTAAAATGCAATACATTATTAAGAAGCATTCCCACAATCAAAAATACCTGCAAAAATATTGTAAGTCCACATACCCATTTTGCCTGACTCTTAAAATCCTTTGCATAATAAAATGCCAATATATAGAGCATCGGCATAATGACCCAGCCGCCAACAGTTGCGGACACGACAAATAAACCGGCTCCTAATATAATCTTCTGCCACAGCTTAAACTTCTTATTCTCAAGAACAGTAAGCAACAAAAGACCTAAAAGCAGGTCAAATATAATATTCTGCCTGTATTCATACATTTCTCCGAAAAATAAATAAAATGGAATAATTGTGATTATCCAGAACAACATCATTCGTTTTATGTATTCTTTTACACTGGAAGTATGACGAAAGCCTTCCGCAACAAAAAAACACATAATCGGTATTGTAAGACGTCCTATGACATGCATGACCTGTCCAAGGGGTGTCCAGAACTCAACAAAGCCCCATGCAATATGGTCAATCACCATGGCGCAGATAGCAATAAATTTTAGCTGTGTACGATTCAAGGTTTTCATATGGGCTCCCTCCCAGCTTACACTTCTTTCTCTTATTGTACTACACTTTGGGAAATTATGAAATTAGAGATTTGGAATTTAGGTTGTCTATCGGAAAACATACACCTGCATGACTTCTTTTCTGTTTTTCGATGTT
>CAYTGQ010000063.1:0-11654 GCA_964437345.1 uncultured Lachnoclostridium sp.
AGTCTCAAAAACACTGCGTGTTTTCTCGATGTGGCAGTATCCATTAAACGTCAGTATGCTGAACATACTGCCTTGTTAATCAAATAAAATTAAAAAAACAGTCTTAAAAATGCAGGCATTTTACGTCTGTTTTATAAAATTTTGCTTGGCTCTGAGCAGTACAAATAGGAGGATAAAAATGAAAGCGAACGAAAACAAAGAATTAATCTTAGCACTGAACCAGATTGAAAAAGAAAAAGACATCAGCAAAGAAATTTTATTAGAAGCAATGGAAAGCTCATTGGTTGCTGCATGTAAAAATCACTATGGAAAAGCAGATAATATTCACGTAAGTATTGATCGTGAAACAGGTGCAGTTAGTGTATATGCAGACAGAGAAATTGTAGAAGAAGTAGAAGATGAAGCAACTCAGATCAGCGTTGTGGAAGCAAAAGTAAAATATCCAACATACAGTCTTGGTGATATTGTACAGGTAGAGGTTACTCCAAAGAATTTTGGACGTATTGCCGCACAGAAAGCAAAACAGGTAGTTGTTCAGAAGATTCGTGAAGAAGAAAGAAAAGTTCTTTTCCACCAGTATAATGGAAAAGAAAAAGATATCGTAACAGGTATTGTACAGCGTTACCAGGGTAACAATATCAGCATTAATCTTGGTAAAGTAGACGCTGTTTTAACAGAAAATGAGCAGGTTAAGACAGAACATTTCAGACCAACAGACAGAATTAAATTATATGTAGTAGAAGTTAAGGATACAACAAAAGGACCAAGAATTACTGTTTCCAGAACACATCCGGAATTAGTAAAACGTTTATTTGAATCAGAAGTAACAGAAGTAAAGGATGGAACAGTAGAAATTAAGAGTATTGCAAGAGAAGCAGGTTCCAGAACAAAAATGGCAGTTTATACATCTAATCCGGATGTGGATCCTGTTGGTGCATGTGTTGGTCTTAATGGTGCAAGAGTAAATGCAATTGTTAATGAATTACGTGGTGAAAAGATTGATATCATCACATGGAGTGAAGATCCAGCTGTTTTAATCGAAAATGCGTTAAGTCCAGCTAAAGTAGTTTCTGTTGATGTTAATCTGGAAGAAAAGAGTGCAAAAGTAATCGTTCCAGATTATCAGTTATCTCTTGCTATTGGTAAAGAAGGGCAGAATGCAAGACTTGCAGCAAGATTAACAGGCTACAAGATTGATATTAAGAGTGAATCCCAGGCAGAAACAGAAGGGGAAGAATAGAATCAGAAGGGAGAGTATCACATGGTAAATAAGAAAATCCCTTTGAGAAAATGCACCGGATGCGGTGAAATGAAAAGTAAAAAAGAATTAATCAGGGTTATAAAAACACCAGAAGAAGATATTACAATTGATGCTACAGGTAAAAAGAATGGAAGAGGAGCATATATCTGTAATTCTGACCAGTGTTTGGCCAAAGCAGTAAAAACGAAAGCATTAGAGCGGTCTTTAAAAGCGGTAATCCCAAAGGAAGTATATGAAGAACTGGAAAAGGAGTTGAAGGAGCTTGAAACCAGATAAGGTGTTATCTTACATTGGTCTTTCGGCAAAATCGGGAAAGATAGCCAGTGGAGAATTTTCAACAGAGAAGGCAGTAAAAGAAGGAAAAGCAAAGCTGGTTATTGTAGCGGAAGATTCATCAGACAATACCAAGAAGATGTTTACAAATATGTGTACTTATTATCATGTTCCAATTTATTTTTATAGCAGTAAAGATGAACTGGGTCATGCGATGGGGAGAGAGATGAGAGCTTCTTTAGCGCTTCTGGATCAGGGATTAGCAGATGCGGTGATAAAGGTAATGGAAGCTAAGTAATACTTGGCTATACGGAAAAGCGGTGAAATAGGAGGTAGATAATCACATGGCGAAAATGAAAATATATGAAATTGCAAAAAGTTTAAATATAAAAAGTGGTGAGCTGGTTAAGGCTCTTAATGATAATGGATTTGAAGCAAAGAGCCATAACAGTAACATCGAAGATGATGCCATTGGCTTCATTTTGAAGCATTTTGCTCCAAAGAAGGAAGCAGCACCGGAAGTAAAAGCTACACCAGCAACAGCTGAGGTAAAGGCAGAATCCAAGAAAGTAGAAAAGCCTGCAGAAGAAAAAGCTTCTGCACCAAAACAGGAAGTAAAAGTGGAAAAGAAAGAAGAAAAAGTACCTGTTAAGGAAGAGGTTAAAGCTGTAGAAGTAAAAGCAGAGCCTAAAAAGGAAGAAAAGGCTTCTGAAAAGAAAGCACAGGAAACTGTAGAAGAAAGAAAAGCTAAACCAAGAAATTCCTTCAATAATGACAGAAGAGATACTGGGGAAAGAAAACCATTTAATAACGATAGAAGAAACCAGAACGGTAATAGTGGATTCAATCGTGATAATAACCGTGGTGAACGTGATAATAACCGCGATAACAATCGTGGTGGATTTAATCGTGATAATAATCGTGGCGATAACAGAGAAAATCGTGATAATAACCGCGATAACAGAGGTGGACAGAGACCATTCAATAATGACAGAAGAAATCAGAATGGTGGATTTGGTAACAGAGATAACCGCGATAACAGAGATAGGGACAATCGTGACCGCGATGGAAGAGACAGCCGCGATAACAATCGTGGTGGACGTTTTGGCGGTGGAAATTCTAAGCCAAACTTTGAAAGACCACTTACATTTGAGACTCCTACAATGGAAAAGAATAGTAAGAGAAAGAATGACTACAATAATAAGAATAGTCATAATGATAAGAACAGAAATAATAAGAAATTTAAAGATGACATGCCAAAGAAAGATCCAAACAGAAAAGGAGCATTTATTATGCCAAAACCTGTTGTAAAAGAAGAAGAGCCAGATGATGGAATTAAAACAATCGTTATTCCGGAAACATTAACGATTCGTGACCTGGCTGATAAAATGAAACAGCCTGCAGCTAATGTAGTTAAGAAGCTGTTCCTTCAGGGTAAAATGGTTTCTATTAACCAGGAGATTACTTTTGAAGAAGCAGAAGAAATTGCATTAGAATTTAACTGTATTGCAGAAATGGAAGAAAAAGTAGATGTAATTGAAGAATTATTAAAAGAAGCAGATGAGGCAGAAGAAACATTAGAAAAACGTCCTCCTGTTGTCTGTGTAATGGGACACGTTGACCATGGTAAAACTTCCCTTCTGGATGCAATCCGTGAAACTAACGTAACAGAAAGAGAAGCTGGTGGTATTACACAGCACATTGGTGCTTATACTGTTACTATAAATGATGAAAAGATTACATTCTTAGATACACCAGGACATGAAGCTTTTACATCGATGCGTATGCGTGGTGCGAAATCTACAGATATTGCTATTTTAGTAGTTGCTGCTGACGATGGTGTAATGCCTCAGACAGTAGAAGCAATCAGTCATGCAAAAGCAGCTGAAGTTGATATTATTGTAGCAATCAATAAGATTGATAAGCCAAGTGCTAATATAGAAAGAGTAAAACAGGAATTATCTGAACATGGTCTTATTGCGGAAGACTGGGGTGGAGATACTGTATTTGTACCTGTTTCTGCTAAGACAGGAGAAGGTATTGAGCAGCTTCTTGAAATGGTACTTTTAACAGCTGAAGTGGCTGAATTAAAAGCGAATCCAAACAGAAGAGCAAGAGGTATCGTAATTGAAGCTCAGTTAGATAAAGGTAGAGGACCTGTTGCAACTATTTTAGTTCAGAAGGGTACTTTAAATGTTGGTGATGCCATTGCTATCGGTTCTGCCCACGGTAAAGTAAGAGCCATGATTGATGATAAAGGAAGAAGAGTTAAGACAGCAACTCCTTCTACCCCTGTAGAAATTCTTGGTTTAAATGAGGTTCCAGATGCCGGTGAAGTATTTATGGCAACTGAAAATGAAAAAGAAGCAAGAAACATTGCAGAGGCGTATATTAAACAGAAGAAGGAAAAACTTCTTGCAGATACTAAGTCCAAGTTATCTTTGGATGGTCTGTTCTCCCAGATTCAGGCTGGTAATGTAAAAGAACTGAACTTGATTATCAAGGCAGACGTACAGGGTTCGGTAGAAGCTGTAAAACAGAGTTTACTGAAGTTAAGCAACGAAGAGGTAGCAATTCGTGTTATCCATGGTGGTGTAGGTGCAGTTAATGAATCTGACGTAACACTTGCAAGTGCTTCCAATGCTATCATTATCGGCTTCAACGTAAGACCAGACCCAGCCGCAAAGGAGACAGCAGAAAGAGAAAAGATTGACTTAAGATTATACAAAGTAATCTACAATGCGATTGAAGATGTGGAAGCTGCTATGAAGGGTATGTTAGATCCAATCTTTGAAGAAAAAGTAATTGGTCATGCAGAAGTACGTCAGACATTTAAGGCTTCCGGTGTTGGTATGATTGCTGGTTCTTATGTAACAGGTGGTAAGATTATCCGTGGTTCTAAAGCAAGAATCTTCCGTGGTGAAGAAATGATTTACGAAGGTGAATTAGCTTCCTTAAAGAGATTTAAAGATGATGTAAAAGAAGTAAGAGAAGGCTATGAATGTGGTCTTGTATTTGAAAAATTCAATGACGTTAAAGAAGAAGACAGGGTAGAAATCTACGTAATGGAAGAAGTGCCAAGATAAGCAAATTCTTTAGACAGGAGAAGGCCTATGCGTAAAAATAGTATCAAAAATACCCGTATTAACGGTGAAGTGCAAAAAGAGTTAAGTAAGCTGATTACTACAGAAATCAAGGATCCAAGAATCAGTCCTCTGACTTCTGTAGTAGCAGTAGAGGTTGCACCGGACTTAAAGACTGCGAAAGTATACATTAGTGTTCTTGGGAATGAAGAACAACGTGAGAATACGTTAAGAGGTCTTAAGAGTGCAGCTCCATTTATGAGAAGTCAGCTTGCTAAGAATATTAATTTAAGAAATACACCAGAGCTTAAGTTTGTTGTGGATCAGTCCATTGAATATGGTGTAAATATGTCTAAGTTAATCAATGATGTAAATAAAGATTTGAAGGATACTGAAGACAGTTTTGAAGATGAAGAAGATGTAGAAGAATGGGAAGAAGAGGATGAAATTGATGAATAATATCTTAGAAGCAATTTCAACCGAGCAGACAATTGCAATTTCAGGTCATGTAAGACCTGATGGGGACTGTTTTGGTTCTACCATGGCATTGTATTATTATTTAAGAAATGCTTTTCCAGACAGGCATATTGATCTTTATCTGGAAACAGTTCCGGGCGATTTTAAATTTTTACCATTATCTGATACGATAAAAACAAAAGAAGCTATGGAGGGCAAACTGGAAAGTCTGCCTTCCTATGACTTATTTTTTTCATTGGATTGTGGGTCGCCTGACCGCCTTGATTTTGTGGAAGTTTTATTTGAAAGAGCAAAACATACCATTAGCATTGATCACCATATCAGCAATACTTATTTTGGACAGATAAATCATGTAGTAGCAGATGCAAGCTCAACCTGTGAAGTGTTATATGATTTGTTTGAAGAAGATAAGATTGATGATGATATTGCAACTGCCTTATATCTTGGAATGGTACATGATACAGGTGTTTTTAAGTATTCTAATACTTCCAGACATACAATGGAAATCGCTGGAAAATTAATTGAAAGAGGTATTCCATTTTCTAGAATAATTGATGAAACCTTTTATGAAAAAAGCTATGCACAAAATATGCTTATAGGAAGAGCAGTGCTGGATAGTACATTGTTTTTGGATGGAAGAGTTATTGCAACTCATATCGAAAAAGAGACAATGAATTTTTATGGAGCTGGTTCTGATGATTTGGATGGAATTGTAAATCAGCTTAGAATTACCAGAGGTGTGGATGTAGCTATTTTCCTGCATGAAACAGGAGAACGGGAATATAAAGTCAGTCTGAGAGCTAATAACAGAGATGCTGTAGATGTAAGTAAAATAGCAGTATTCTTTGGTGGTGGCGGTCATGTTAAGGCGGCAGGCTGTACAATAAAAGGAACTTATCAGGAAATATATAATAAGCTGCTTGAACAGATTCAAAAACAGCTTTAGCAGAGAGAAAAGAAAATGGATGGAATTATTAACGTTTATAAAGAAAGAGGCTTTACTTCCCATGATGTGGTTGCTAAGCTTCGAGGTATATTAAAACAAAAGAAAATCGGACATACAGGAACCCTTGATCCGGAGGCAGAAGGAGTTTTACCGGTCTGTCTTGGTAAAGCAACAAAGGTCTGCGATTTGCTTACAGATAAGGATAAAACTTATGAAGCAGTCATGAAACTGGGGATTGTAACGGATACGCAGGATATGACTGGTGTTGTTTTGGAAGAAAAAAAGCCTTTTGCAGGAAATGAGGAATTGACAGATAACGAAAAAATAAGAACAATTAAAGAAGCCTGTTTAAGCTTTTTAGGTGAATACAGTCAGATTCCACCAATGTACTCGGCATTAAAGGTGAATGGTAAAAAGCTGTATGAACTGGCACGAGAAGGCAAGGAAGTAGAAAGAAAGCCAAGAACAGTTATTATTCATGAACTTGTAATTGAGAAAATTGATTTAGAAGCCAATGAAGTAAAGCTTATAGTCAGTTGTTCTAAAGGAACTTATATCCGTACTCTTTGTAATGATATTGGTGAAAAGCTTGGTTGCGGAGCCTGTATGAAGGCTTTAAAAAGAACCAAAGTAGAGAGATTTCTCTTGGAAGACAGTTTTACACTGGCACAAATTGAAGAAATGGTGAAAACAGGGGAAATAGAGGAAAAACTCTTACCGGTAGATATGGTATTTGCCAATACTCCATTGGTTATTATCAAAGAAAGCGGTTCTAAGCTTATTTATAATGGTAATCATTTTTATCAGAAGCATATTGATGAGAATAAGAGTGATAAACTGAACAGTGATTACATGGGAAATCTTCGTGTTTACGATTTTCAGAATAGATTTATTGGCTTATATGAGTATGACAAAGAAAATAAACGTTATAAACCGGTAAAATTATTTTTATAAATAAAAGAAAATGAATGTTTCATTAGTAAAAGTGAAGCATCAGGAGGCAATAATGGAATATGTGAATCATATGAATTTTCAATTCCAGAATACGGCAGTGTCATTAGGAAAGTTTGATGGAGTACATATTGGACATCAAAAATTAATGGATTGCATTTTGTTACATAAGGAAGATGGTTTAAAGGCTGTAGTATTCAGTTTCTTAATTCATCCGAATATACTTCTTGGTGGTAAGGAAATGTCTTTGATTATGACGGAAGAAGAGAAACGTCAGAAGCTTTCAAAAATGGGAGTAGATGTGTTGATATCATATCCATTTTCAAAAGAAATGCTTTCTATGGAGCCAGAGCAATTCATAAAAGAAATTTTAGTGGACAAGCTGGATGTGAAAGTAGTGGCAATTGGCGAAAATTTTCACTTTGGACATAATCGAAGAGGAGATGCGAAGCTGTTAAAAGAGTTAGCACCTCAGTATGGCTATGAAGTACAGGTTTTTGAACGTGTTAAAATTGCTGGTGAGAGAGTCAGCAGTACATGGATTCGAGAGTGCATTGGTGAAGGCAATGTAGAATATGTACAGAATCTGTTGGGAGAGCCTTATAGTATCAGCGGTGAAGTAGTGCATGGAAAAGAAATTGGAAGAGCACTGGGAATGCCTACCGCAAATGTTATACCAGATAAGCAGAAACTGCTGCCGCCTTTTGGCGTATATACTTCCAAGACTTTAGTAGATGGAATATGGTATGAAGGAATTACTAATATTGGAGTGAAACCTACAATAACAGAAGAAAAGGTGAAGCTGGCAGAAACTTATCTGTTTGATTATCAAGGCAATTTATATGGAAAAGAAATTCGAACTAATTTGTATTATTATCAGCGGCCGGAGCAAAAATTTGATTCCATTGAAGCATTAAAGGCACAAATGGAAAAGGATTGTCAGGCTGCAAAAGAATATATGAAACGCCAGCACACTTCGTGAGCTGTCTTATTAAAACAAAAAAAGAAAGTGTTGTGTGAAGTCAACACTTTCTTTATTGTTTGTGTGTTTGATGATGGAAAAAACGTGTAAGAGAATTAAAAATTCTCTGGAAATTATTTTCTTAAACCTAATCTTTCGATTAACTTACGGTATCCTTCAAGATCAGTCTTCTTTAAGTAAGCAAGTAAGTTTCTTCTCTGACCTACCATTTTAAGAAGACCACGTCTGGAGTGGTGATCCTTCTGGTTTTCTTTTAAGTGTTCGTTTAATTCGTTGATTCTTGCTGTTAAAAGAGCGATCTGAACTTCAGGTGAACCTGTGTCGTTAGCTGTTCTTCCGTAAGCAGCAATAATTTCCTGTTTCTTTTCTTTACTAATCATTGTAAATCCTCCTATTTTTTAAGCACCAGATGCTAAGTAAAAGGTCGGAGTGTCCAATTACTGAGCATTGGCTATTTTTAATAACTTAAATATAATATCATATTTTTTTTTTGATGTAAAGACATAATCGAAAAAAATGAAAAGAAATTTTGCGTAGAAAGAGAATTTGGTTTGAAAAATGAGACAAAAGAAGAAAAAGTTTGAAAATTTTAAAAAACACATAGAAAAAGACAAAAAAATGCTAGAAAATATTTTTTTTATGAGATATAATAACTTTAATGTAAAAAATAGTAAATTGTTAAGAAATTTAAATATATTGAAAGGGGAAAGGAATATGAAAGGAAAGAAAAAACTTATTGGTAGCAGTATAGATAGAAAGTTGTTTGTTATTTTAGCGATACTTTCCGCGTTGTCTATATTAACTAGCTGGTTAAATATGAATGCGTTGAATGTAATATTGGATTGGAATGATCAGATTGCCAATGAGATAGTTGTATATGAAGAAGTTTTAGTTAGCGGTGATGCAGCACAGGTAGAAGCTGTAAAGGCTGACATGGCATATATTCTTGAACATAGTAATATTAAGATAGACGGAACGGTTGTTTTTGATCAGGTTTTAATTGTTGTTTTTATTATTATTGTAGTAATTATTATGTTTATTTCTCGGAGAACAATTGTTGAGCCGATTGTGAATGCTAATCGTCAGCTTAATTCGATTATGCAAAAGATTGAAAATGGTGAAGGTGATCTGACAGAGCGAATTACAACAAAGAATGTTGATGAAATTGGTCAGATGGTTGATGGAATTAACAAGTTTATTGAACAGTTACAGACAATTATTAGCTCTATCCAGAAAGATTCTAGCTTGATTAGTGATTCAGCAGATAATATTACAAGCAGAGTTGATGATTCCAATAAGAGTGCTTTAAATGTATCTGCAGTAACAGAAGAGTTATCTGCAAGTATTGAAGAAACAACAGCTACCCTTGACCAGATTGCAGCCGGAAGTGGTCAGATTATGGAACAGGTAAAAGAAATTACAGAGCAAGCAGTAGAAGGTGCAGGTAACGTACATAGTATTAAAGAAAAGGCCGCTAATCTTAAGGTTGAAACAGAAGAAAGCAGAAAGAATTCTAAAACGGCTATTATGGATATTAGTGATTCACTTAAGTCAGCAATGGAAGATAGTAAGAGTATCGAACAAATTAATGCCCTTACTAATGAAATTTTATCTATTTCCAGTCAGACTAACCTGTTAGCGTTAAATGCAAGTATTGAAGCAGCCCGTGCCGGAGAAGCAGGTCGTGGATTTGCCGTTGTAGCGGACCAGATTAGACAGTTGGCAGAAAGCAGCAAGAATACAGCGAATAATATTCAGGAAATCAATGAAGTAGTGACTACAGCAGTACATAGACTTTCAGATAGTGCATCAAAGATGCTTGAGGTAATGACTACTTCTGTAGAGGCAGATTATGACAAGTTTGTAGACATTGCACAGCAGTATCAGGATGATGCAGAATACATGAATCGGATTTTAACTGAATTTTCTACAAAAGCGGTACAGATTAATGATACAATGGAAACAATGTGTGATGGTCTTAATGATATTACAACAGCAATGGACGATAGTGCGCAGGGTATTACATCTGTAGCAGAAGATACATCTGAACTGGTTGCAGCAATTTCCTTGATTTTACAGGAAGCTGGTAATAACACAGATATTTCTAATGAATTAAAAGGAGAAGTATCCAGATTTAAGAATGTATAATTAATAGTTGCAATTGAATTTAGTATAGTATAGAATAGGTGAGGTTAATGCTTCACCTATTCTGGTGTAACAGAGTGTAAATATAGGAGGGTACAAATGAACGCTTTACAGAAACTTTTTGCTCCTACAGATATGACAACGGGTTCTCCGGCAAAGAGGATCATTGAATTTGCCATTCCAATGTTGATTGGTAATATGGCTCAGCAGCTTTATAGTACAGTAGACAGTATTGTAGTAGGTAAATATGTAGGAGATAATGCTTTGGCGGCAGTAGGGAGTGCTTCGCCAATTTTGAACCTTTTACTGGTTCTTTTTATTGGAATTTCCACAGGTGCAGGAATTATGGTAGCTCAGTATTTCGGTGCAAAGGAAAAAGAAAAATTGTCCCATACCATTGGATGTACCATTACACTTACATTAGTTTCTTCTATTATAATTATGATAGTAGGACCAATTATTACAAGACCATTATTGGAGTTTTTAGATACACCGGCAAGTATTATCGACTGGTGTGCAGATTATCTGATTATTTTATTTATTGGAATTGCAGGGCTGTCTTATTATAATATTTTAAGTGGTGTTTTAAGAGGTCTTGGTGATTCTTTATCTGCCTTACTTGCGTTGTTAATATCAACAGTAATTAACATTGTACTGGATGTTTACTTTGTTGCAAGTCTTGGAATGGGAGTTGCAGGTGTTTCTTTAGCAACTGCAATTGCGCAGGGAATTTCTGCTGTTATCTGTCTGCTTAAGCTGAGGAAAATGAAGGATGTCTTTGATTTAAACTGGGGATATTTGAAACCGGTGAAAAACTATGCACTGGCAGTTGTTAAGCTTGGACTTCCATCTGGTATTACACAGGCAATTTTCTCTATGGCTATGATTGTGGTACAGGCTTTAACAAACAGCTTTGGAGAAATGTTTATTGCTGCCAATGTTATTATTATGCGTGTAGACGGATTTGCCATGATGCCTAATTTCTCCTTTGGTACAGCCATGACAACTTATACAGGACAGAATGTAGGTGCAGGCAAAAATGAACGTGTAACTCAGGGTGCAAAAGCCGGAACTTTAATTGCTGTAGCAACTTCTACAACAATTACACTGGTAATTCTTATTTTTGGTAAATACTTAATGGGTATTTTCACTGATACAGCTGAACTGGTAGATTTAAGTATGAGTATGATGCGTATTCTGGCAGTAGGCTATATTGCAATGGCAGTAACACAGAGCCTTTCAGGTGTAATGAGAGGTGCTGGAGATACCATGACTCCAATGTGGATTTCGCTGATTACTACAGTATTGATTCGTGTCCCAATTGCATATGGTATTGCATTCCTTACAAAGAGTGCAGAATATCCAAATGGAAGAAGTGAATGTATCTTTATTTCCTTGTTGATTTCATGGTTAATGGGTGCAACTATTACAGCAATTACTTATAAGAGGGGTAATTGGAAGAAGAAAACGATTTTAGGTTAATAATAAAATAAACTTGAATTTTCATATTTTGTACACCAGATAATTAGACATTAT
>CAYTGQ010000064.1:0-11603 GCA_964437345.1 uncultured Lachnoclostridium sp.
AAATGGTAATACCAGATTATAAAATTAAAGAAGTCCTGCGAGTGATTAGTGAGATGGAAGAACAGCAGATTACTTCTCAGGAACTGGCAGATAAGCTGCATATTACAAAAAGAAGTGCTAATCGTATTCTATCTGCGCTGGAAGAGCAAGGAGTTATTGAAATTGCCAAGACAAGACCAACTTCTGCCAAGGGAAGACCAGAAAGGGTATATAAGGAAGTGTGATTACAAGTGTAGAAAATGTTTTGAAATATTTCAAGGGTTCCAAAACTTGCCAAAGGAAAGAAGATTGACTTGATTATAAAACTCTGATATAATATTTTAGGTAAAAACGATGTAACAATTTCGTAACATTTTAAGGGAGGAATATAATGAGAAAGGTATTGGCAGTTAAGTCAGCGGTATGTGTGGGAGCAATTGCATTATTCGCATCAACTGTTAGCCCAATGGGTATTTCAGCAGCATCTCTGTGTGCAGAGACAGGTCTTGCAGGAATTACATTATCATTAGAACAATATACACAGCTTACAGAGGCAAGTCTTGCGGCAGCAGCAGAGGAAGAAGCTGTAGAGGCGAGAAACATTTCTGAAGAAGTGACAGAGGTGGAAGAAGTTGAAGCAGAAGCAGAAGTATCTGAATATGCTAATGTTGGTATTTCCATTGCCAATGATTATGTAAATATTAGAAAAGAACCGAGTACGGAAAGTGAGATTTTAGGTAAGCTGTACAGAGGTTCAGCGGCTACACTTTTAGAACCGGCGGGTGAATGGGTTAAAATTAAGTCTGGAAGTGTAACAGGGTACATCAATGCAGAATATCTTGCAATCGGATTTGATGCAGAAGAATTGGTTGATACTTATGCAACAAAGTGGGCAGTTGTTAATACAACTACTTTAAAGGTTAGAGAAAAGCCAACCACAGAATCAATTACACTTACCTTAATTCCTTTAGGTGAAAATTATGAAGTATTAAAGGAAAAAGATGGCTGGGTTAAGATTCTTCTTGATGAAGGTGACGGTGAAGGGACAGAAACCAAAGGCTGGGTAAGTGGTGAATATGTAGATATTGAAGTAGAATTTGAAGAAGCCATTTCTATTGAAGAAGAGCAGGAACAGCTTCGTAGAGAAGAAGAGGCAAGAAGAGCTGAAGAAGAAAGATTAAGACAGTTGGAAGAAGAAAGAAGAAAAGCAGCACAGCAGGCAGCTAATAATAAAAACCAGAATTCTAATTCTTCCAGTAGTTCCAATTCCAACGGTTCAACTGCGGCAGATCAGCCACTGGCTTCCGGAGATGGAGCAGCAATTGCAGCATATGCACAAAAATTTGTCGGTAATCCATATGTATATGGTGGAACAAGTTTAACCAATGGTGCTGATTGCTCAGGATTTGTGCAGTCTGTATACGCACATTTTGGAATTAGTATTCCAAGAACATCACGTCAGCAGGCAACAGCCGGTAAGAAAATCAGTCTTGATTCCTTACAGGCAGGAGATTTGATTTTCTATGCCAGCAATGGAACCATTAACCATGTTTCAATGTACATTGGTGGTGGCAAGGTAGTTCATGCAAGTAATAGAAGAGAAGGAATTAAGATTTCTGCTTACAATTACAGAACACCATATTGTGCAAGAAGAATTGTAGGTTAATATTTGTTATGAATTTTAAAACTTCGCATAACTTTGGTTGTGCGAAGTTTTTTATAATACTTTTATGAAAAGGGAATTGCAAGAAAAGAAGATTCTTATTATAATAGAAGAAAATAAAACAATAATAAGAAGAATGGGGACTTCTATATGCAAAAATATGAAAGACGCAGATACAAACGATTTCCAATCGAATTAAGCATAACTGCAAGCAAGCTTTTCAAGCAGGATTATATCAGCCTGGATGATGTGAATGCTGATATTTCCTTACTGGATATATCCAGGGTGGGAATAGGATTTTTATGCGGAAAGGAATTGCCGCTGAATTATTATTTTGACACTAAGATTATTTTTGAAGAAAAGGATTATTTTTATTGTGTAATTAAAATTGTCCGCACAGGAGAATCCAAGGAAGAAGGGAAGTTCTTCTATGGAGCGGAATTTGTAGGCCTTGCACCATTCCTTGCAGATAAAGTGGATGAATATGGAAAAGCGTTGGATCAAAAGTATATGTAAAATGATATGATATGTGCATAGACGTCATGATATCTATAAAGTAATAGGTGTCATGGCGTTTTTTTATGTACTGGGGATAGGAAAATATAGATTTTAAACATTCGTTAGAGTAATTTGAATAGTCCGAAAATTTGTGAAAATATTTTTTAAATTTCTTGCTATAATAAACAATAATTTTGCTAAAAAAACATTTGACAAAGGGAAAACTGTACATATTGCACAAAAAAAGAAATGAAAATGCAAAACTATGACAAAAGACAGGGTGAGAAAGAGAAAAATTAGGTAAAAAGTTATCCACATTTAAAAGCCTTAATTTTATGGAAAAATGAGTTATACACCAAGTTATCCACAATATCCACATGTGGACAAACATAAAAAAGATTAAAAAAAGGGTGTCAAGTTCGAATGTTTGTTTTGTTGCAAGTGATAAATTTGCAATTTGAAGTTGGAAAAATGGATTTTATACTTGACATTACAATTTGGCGAAAAAGAGAGAAAATTGCAGTCAGAAGCACGGATTGTGGAAAAAATAACAAATAAATTCTGACAAAATGATAAAAATTTAATAATATTTAAACGATTTTGCTTGAATAAAGAATACAATGGAGCTATAATAAATATATCAAAAAATGAAACTAAAGGAGTTGGGCATTATGAAGTTTATCATTAGTGGCAAAAACATTGATGTGACAGAGGGATTGAAGTCAGCAATTTACGAAAAGATTGGGAAATTAGAAAGATACTTTACTCCTGATACGGAGATTCATGTAACACTCAGTGTAGAAAAAGACAGACAGAAAATTGAAGTCACAATACCAATGAAAGGAAATATAGTAAGAGCTGAACAGGTAAGCAGTGATATGTATGTATCCATTGATTTAGTGGAAGAGATTATTGAACGCCAGTTAAGAAAATATAAAAATAAATTAGTAGACCAGAAACAGTCAGCTGCAAGCCTTAGTCAGGCATTTGTAGAAGAAGAACATGTCGGTGATGATGATGTTCAGATTACAAGAACAAAGAAATTCGCTATGAAGCCAATGGATCCGGAAGAGGCATGTGTTCAAATGGAGCTCTTAGGACATAATTTCTTCGTATTCCGTAATGCAGAAACAGATGAAGTTAATGTAGTTTATAAGAGAAAAGGAAATACTTATGGTTTGATTGAACCAGAATTTTAGACAAGCTATAAGAGAGTGCATTCGCACTCTCTTTTTTTGCCTTACAGCCCTTGAGTTTTTTGATTTTTAACCTCCCATAAGGCGGGTTATATGTATGGCTTAATTTATGATTTTTCAACGAAACGTAAATATAAAGGAAAGTGTGCCACCTGATTTTTCGCCAGACAACATAGGACTATATTAGAAACACTTATGTTTTTAAGGCTTTTGCCGAATTGCACCGCGGAAACTTGTCTGAATGGGTTGGCAGGCAGTCACAGGTACTTTTAGAGGACGTTCCCACTAGACTTGCAACCTGCAGCGGTACTAAGAGTCGCATCGTTATCTTATAAAAAACACAAGCTAACACTGCGACTCTAAGGACCGGCGGTTGCAAAGCTCCTCTAAAAGTACCATGTGCTGCCCCAACCCATGAGTTTAGTTGTGAGCGGTGCATAATAAAGGGCAAAAGCCAAAAACAATAGTGTTTCTTATAGTCCGTAAGCGTTGCAAGAAAAATTAGATGGCACACTTTCCTTTTTGATAAGCATCTATTGAAAAATCATAAGTTCAATCACTTCATATAACCCGCCTTATGGGAGGTTGAAAAAAAATCAAAAAACTCAAGTGAATTTGGTGTTGCTATGGGTCTGGAAAAATGTTATAATTTAAGGTATTAGTGAAAGAAGGGCAATTTTTTGCTTTATAAAAACTGTCCTATGGGGAAGTGCACTTGTGCATAGTGAAAATTGCTTAAATAATTATAGGAGTGAAATAATAGAATGAGCATATTTACAAAATTATTCGGTACACATAGCGAAAGAGAATTAAAGCTGATTTACCCAATTGTAGATAAAATTGAGGCAATGGAGCCAGAATTTGAAAAGTTAAGTGATGAAGAGTTAAAAGCGAAAACACCAGAGTTTAAGAATCGTTTAGCTAATGGAGAAACTCTCGATGATATTTTACCAGAAGCATATGCGACTGTAAGGGAAGCTTCCAAGCGTGTACTTGGAATGCGTCATTATCGTGTACAGTTGATTGGTGGTATTATTCTTCATCAGGGACGTATTACAGAAATGCGTACTGGTGAAGGTAAGACATTAGTATCTACCCTTCCGGCTTATCTGAATGCATTGGAAGGTAAGGGCGTTCATGTTGTAACAGTTAATGACTATCTTGCAAAGCGTGACGCAGAGTGGATGGGTCAGGTACATGAATTTTTAGGTTTAACTGTTGGTGTTGTTTTAAACAGCATGGACAATGATGAAAGAAGAAAAGCATATAACTGTGATATTACTTATGCAACTAACAATGAGTTAGGCTTTGATTATCTGAGAGATAACATGGTTATCTACAAAGAACAGCTTGTATTAAGAGATTTGCACTATGCAATTATCGACGAAGTTGACTCTGTATTAATTGACGAAGCAAGAACACCTTTGATTATTTCCGGTCAGAGCGGTAAGTCCACTAAGCTTTATGAAGCGTGTGATATTCTGGCAAAACAGCTGGTTCGTGGTGAAGCAACAGAACTTAGCAAAATGGATGCTATTATGAGGGAGGAAGTCACAGAAACTGGTGATTTCGTTGTAAATGAAAAGGATAAAAATCTTAACCTGACAGAAGAAGGTGTAAGAAAGGTTGAAAGATTTTTCCAGATCGAAAACCTTGCTGATCCTGAGAATTTAGAAATTCAGCATAACATCATTTTAGCACTTCGTGCACATAATCTGATGTTCAGAGATCAGGATTATGTAGTAAAAGATGATCAGGTATTAATCGTAGATGAATTTACAGGACGTATTATGCCGGGAAGACGTTATTCTGACGGTCTTCATCAGGCAATTGAAGCGAAGGAACATGTAAAGGTTAAGAGAGAAAGTAAAACTCTGGCTACTATTACATTCCAGAACTTCTTTAATAAATATGGCAAGAAATCTGGTATGACAGGTACAGCTTTAACAGAAGAAAAAGAATTCCGTGATATATATGGAATCGACGTAATTGAAGATCCAACTAACATTCCAATTGCCAGAGTTGACTTACAGGATGCTGTATACAAGACCAAGAGAGAAAAGCTGAATGCTGTTGTAAAAGAAATTGTTGCTGCCCATGAAGTAGGACAGCCGGTACTGGTTGGTACAATTACAATCGAAGCATCTGAAGAATTAAGTGATTTGTTGAAACGTCAGGGTGTTCCACATAAGGTACTGAATGCTAAGTTCCACGAAATCGAAGCGGAAATCGTAGCAGATGCAGGTCAGTTCGGTGCAGTAACTATTGCAACTAACATGGCTGGTCGTGGTACTGATATTAAGCTGGGCGAAGGCGTAAAAGAAGTTGGCGGCCTTAAGATTATTGGTACAGAACGTCATGAATCCAGACGTATTGATAATCAGCTTCGTGGTCGTGCCGGACGTCAGGGTGACCCGGGTGAATCCAGATTCTACATTTCTCTGGAAGACGATTTAATGAGATTGTTCGGTGCTGAAAAGCTTATGACTATGTTTAACTCACTGGGATTTCCTGAAGGAGAACAGTTGGAGCATAAGATGTTAAGCAGTGCGATTGAACAGGCACAGACTAAGATCGAAAACAACAACTATGGTATCAGAAAGAACCTGTTAGAATACGACCAGGTTAATAATGAGCAGAGAGAAATCATTTATGCAGAAAGAAGAAGAGTATTAGATGGCGAAAGTATGCGTGATGTAATCTACAAGATGATTACAGAAACAGCAGAACGTCTTGTAAGTACATGCATCAGTGATGAACAGCTTCCGGAAGAATGGGATATAAAAGAACTGAATCAGTTAGTACTCCCAGTATTTCCAATGGAACCAATTGTATTAACAGAAGAACAGAAGAAGCATATCAAGAAAGATGATCTGGTACAGCAGGTAAAAGAAGCGGCTGTTAAGCTTTATGAAGCAAAAGAAGCCGAATTCCCTGAACCAGAGCATTTACGTGAAGTAGAACGAGTTATTTTATTAAAGGTAATCGACCGTAAATGGATGGATCATATTGATGATATGGATCAGTTACGTCAGGGTATTGGCTTGCAGGCATATGGTCAGAGAGATCCTGTAACAGAATATAAATTCATGGGATTTGATATGTTTGATTCTATGACAGAGGCGATTTACGAAGATACAGTAAAAGCACTGCTTCATGTTCGTATCGAGCAGAATGTAGAAAGAGAACAGGTTGCTAAGGTAACAGGAACTAATAAAGACGCTTCTGCAGCAAAAGAACCAGTAAGAAGAACAGCTAAGAAGATTATGCCAAATGAGCCATGTCCATGTGGAAGCGGTAAAAAATATAAACACTGCTGTGGAAGAAACTAAGGATTAACGGCGAAAGAGAGGCAGGAATAAAAATAAGTGTAAAATAGTTCTGCAGTGGCAGAAAGGTTAGAGAAAGGATGAGCAATATGGTAGAATTAGATCAGTACAAATATGCTTTGGCGGGGTATCGTCAGGCAGTGGAAGAAATCAGGAGCTCTCTTTGACCTGGAAAGAAAAACACTTAAGGTAGAAGAATTAGAACAGTTGATGGAGTCGGCATCTTTTTGGGACGCCCCTGAGAAATCTCAGGAAGTAATGAAGGAACTGAAAAGTCTGAAGGGCTCCATTGAGTCTTACAATACACTGAAAACCCAGTATGAGGATATAGAGACCTTAATTGAGATGGGTTATGAAGAAAATGATGTAGCCTTGATTCCGGAGATTGAAGCAGCAGTAAAGGGATTTAATAAGTATTATGAGGAACTTAGAATAGCCACTTTGTTGTCCGGTGAGTATGACAGAAATGATGCAATTCTCACACTCCATGCAGGAGCTGGTGGAACAGAAAGCTGTGACTGGGCAAATATGCTGTTCCGTATGTATCAACGTTATGCAGAACAGAAGGGATTTTCAAGCAGAGTTCTTGATTATCAGCCTGGTGATGAAACAGGAATTAAGTCTATCACTATGGAAATTAAAGGTGTAAATGCCTATGGTTATCTGAAATCAGAGCATGGTGTTCATCGTTTGATTCGTATTTCTCCATTTAATGCGGCAGGTAAACGCCAGACTTCCTTTGTGTCTTGTGATGTTGTTCCTGATATGGGAGATGAAGAGGTGGATATCGAAGTTGCAGATGAGGATATCCGAATTGATACGTATCGTTCCAGCGGAGCAGGCGGTCAGCATGTAAATAAGACATCATCGGCAATTCGTATTACACATTTTCCTACAGGAATTGTAGTGCAGTGTCAGAATGAACGTTCTCAGCTTTTTAATAAGGATAAGGCAATGCAGATGCTAAAAGCAAAGCTTCTCCTTTTGAGGGAACAGGAGAATCAGGAAAAGGAATCCGACATTCGTGGTGAAGTCAAGGAAATCGGTTGGGGCAGCCAGATTCGTACTTATACGATGCAACCATATAAGTTAGTAAAAGATCACAGAACCAACGAAGAAGTGGGGAATGTAGGTGCAGTCTTAGATGGTGAACTGGATCCGTTTATTAATGCTTATTTAAAGAGTATTAGTAAATAGGGGAAGGCAACGAGTATTAGTAACAGAGATGCAAGAAAAGCATAGAAAACCAATATGATAAAGCCGTAAAGCGGCGGAAGGTGAGGAAATGATATGGAAAAACGTGTACTTTTTTTCAAAGTAGGAAGACAGTTATATGGTTTAGATGTACTTCGCACCCATGGAATTGAAAATCTGGACAATTTTACGCCAATTATGAATATCAGCCCTCATGTCAAAGGACTTATGGCACTTCGTGGCGATATTTTGCCTGTTTACAGTCTGCCAAGTAAGTTTGGTGCAGAGCAGAAGCCAATGGGACCACAGACGCAGCTGTTTGTTGGAAAGCTCCGTGATGGAATGATGGTTGCATTTGTAATGGATGATGTACAGGAAATTATTGAAGTAGAAATGAGTGAATTTTCTGAGACACCAGAACTTATTAAAAGTGATGCAACAGATTATGTAGAAAATGTTGTGAAAAATAAAGGTGTTCTTGCCATTATGGTTTCTTTGGATAAGGTTATCGACCCACAGGAAAAAGAAGTGATTCAGAAGCTTGTGGATGATGCAAAGAAGAAAGAGCAGGAAAAGAAAGAAGAGGCTCTTAGAAGACAGTTAGAAGAAGAAAAGAAACGTAAAGAGCAGGAAGAAAAAGAACGTAAGGAAAGAGAACAGCAGGCGGATTAGTTTGTTGTTGTAATCGTTCTTTGAAAATAAAATGAATTAAAACCCCTTTTGTAAGAGAAGTCTTGCGGAAGGGGTTTTTGTAAAGAATAGAATTGTACTGAGAATAGAGATTGTATAAAGAGTGAATGTAGGAGGAACTGCGTTATGGACATCAGAAGTGAGGTAGAAGCAATTAGGGAGCAGATTATCGGCTGGAGAGAGGAATTTCATCAGTATCCGGAAATTGGAATGGAAGAGCATAGAACTGCCAGACGAATCAAAGAAGAATTAGATAAAATGAATATTTGCTGGGAAGCAGTGGGGGAAACAGGTGTAGTTGGTTATATTGGAGACAGGAGCAAAGGGAAAGTAATTGCTCTTCGTGCAGATATGGATGCTTTGAGAGTGGAGGAAAAGACAGGAGCACCATATGCTTCCAAAAATCCGGGAGTAATGCATGCCTGTGGCCATGATGCACATATGGCAGGGTTACTTGGAGCTGCCAAAGTAATAAAAGGACATGAAGCAGAATTAAAAGGAATGGTAAAGCTTATTTTTCAGCCATCTGAAGAAAATTGTAAGGGTGCCAATTTAATGATGGAACATGGAATTTTAGATGATGTGGAAGGAATCTTTGGACTTCATATTTTTACTGATATGGAGTATGGTGAAGTATCTATTGATGCTGGAGAGCGAATGGCAACTACAGATATATTCAAGATTGTATTAACGGGTAAATCTGGTCACGCAGGCAAACCGCATCAGTGCGTGGATGCAACAGTGGCAGGAGCGGCTCTTGTAATGGGACTGCATACCATTGTCAGCAGAGAACTGAATCCATTGTCATCAGGGGTAGTATCTGTTGGACATTTTGAATCCGGACATCAGTATAATGTGGTTTCAGGAGAAGCAGTATTAGATGGAACTGTAAGAAGTTTTAATGAAGAAGACAGATTATTGTTAGAGAATGGAATTCGAAGAATGGTAGAAGACATATCTCGGGCTTACCGTGTAAAAGGAGAGGTGTATTATCAGCCATCCCTTCATCCACCGGTATATAACGATGAAAAAGAAACTGAGATTGCCAGAAAAGCAGCGAAAAAAGTCCTTGGAGAAGATGGACTTGTCACTTTGCCTAAAATCTTTCTTGGAGAAGATTTTTCTATTTATCAGGCAAAGGTGCCGGGAGTATTTGCCTTTGTAGGTGGCGGCAACAAGGAGAGAGGCTTTATCTATCCAAACCACCATGACCATTTTGATATGGATGAAAGAGCCTATATTGATGGTGCCTGCCTACATGCGGCTTATGTATTAGAACATCTTTTATAAATTACTCTGATAATAGATTTGAAAGATAGAAAAGGAAAGCGAGGAAACACTATGATTTTAGCAATTGATATGGGAAATACCAACATTGTAATTGGATGTATTGATGATGAGAAAATACATTTTGTGGAGAGAATGTCTACAGACCATTCCAAGACAGAATTAGAATATGCTATTAATTTTAAGCATGTATTAGAGCTGAATCAGATTGATGTAAAGGAAATTAAAGGAGTTATTATTTCTTCAGTAGTACCTCCAGTTTTAAATACCATTAAAAGAGCGGTAAATAAAGTGGTTGGTCTAAATCCCAAGGTAGTAGGACCGGGAATTAAGACAGGGCTTAATATTAAGACGGATAATCCTGCACAGGTAGGAAGTGATATGATTGTTTGTGCAGTAGCAGGCTTGCAGGAATATGGCGCACCGCTGATTTTTGTTGATATGGGAACAGCAACAACGATTTCTGTCATTGATGCAGATAAGAACTATCTTGGCGGTGTGATTATGCCGGGAGTGAAAGTATCATTAAACGGATTGGTATCTAATACAGCCCAGCTTCCCCGTATTAGTCTGGAAGCACCAAAAAAAGTAATTGGTACCAATACAATTGACTGTATGAAGAGCGGTATTATTTGTGGAAATGCTGCATGTATTGACGGTATGATTGAGCGTATTGAAGAAGAACTGGGAATGAAAGCTACTGTTTTGGCAACAGGCGGTATGGCATCCAGTATCATTCCACATTGTAAAAAAGATATTATTTTAGATGATGCCTTATTGTTGAAGGGATTAAAGATTATCTATGACCAGAACAATCTGTAGTATCACAAGTATATAGAAAGGATAAGAGCATATGTTTAAAGGGAAAAATATCGTTCTGGCAGTAACAGGAAGTATTGCGGCTTATAAAATCGCCAATCTTGCCAGTATGTTAATGAAACAGCACTGCAAGGTAACAGTGATGATGACTCAGAATGCGACTAATTTTATTAATCCAATTACATTTGAAACTTTAACAGGGAATAAATGTCTGGTAGATACCTTTGACAGAAACTTTCAGTATTCTGTAGAACATGTTTCTTTAGCGAAAGAAACAGATGTGGTTTTAGTAGCACCAGCCTCTGCTAATGTTATTGCAAAAATGGCGCATGGTATTGCAGATGATATGCTGACAACGACGATTCTTGCCTGCGAATGTAAGAAAATCGTTGCACCTGCCATGAATACCCACATGTACCATAATCCAATTGTACAGGATAATTTGAAAATTCTTGAAAAATATGGAATGGAAGTAATCAAGCCAGACTATGGTTATCTTGCCTGTGGCGACATTGGAGATGGCAAAATGCCTTCTGAGGAGACATTGTTCTCTTACATTGAAAAAGAAATTGCAAGGGAAAAGGATTTGGCTGGAAAGAAGGTTCTTGTAACAGCAGGACCAACAAGGGAAGCAATTGATCCGGTGCGTTTTATTACCAACCATTCCTCAGGCAAAATGGGTTATGCCATTGCTAAAGCGGCTATGCTTCGTGGCGCAGAAGTAACCTTAGTAACCGGACCAGTAGATATTAAGGCGCCAAACTTTGTAAAAGTAGTTCCTGTAGTATCTGCACAGGATATGTTTGAAGCAGTGAAGGCTAATTATGCGGAGCAGGATATTATCATTAAATCGGCAGCAGTAGCTGATTATACTCCGGAAACAGTAGCGACAGAAAAAGTTAAGAAAAAAAATGGGGATATGAGTATTCCATTAAAGCGAACACAGGA
>CAYTGQ010000065.1:0-11420 GCA_964437345.1 uncultured Lachnoclostridium sp.
AAGAAAGTTACTGTTTATGATGAAGTTCAGAAAGAAATCAAAAAGGACAAACCAAGCCGTCTTCATGCTAGACGTCAGATGAACAAAGTTCTTTACACAGTAAAGAATGTTCCAACTGAAGCAGCAGGCAAGAAGAAAAACACAGTTGAAGTTGATTTAGTTGCTAAATTATTCGACGAAATCGCTCCAAAATACGCTGATCGTAATGGTGGATACACAAGAATCGTTAAGATCGGACAGCGTAAAGGCGATGCAGCTATGGAAGTTCTTATTGAATTAGTTTAATCAGAACAATATTGCTAAACAACCCCGCTTAAGTGCAATCACTTAGCGGGGTTTTCTTTTACGATTGACGGACGAAGATATTGGGAATTTCATAGGATTTACGTGATGAACGGAATTAATACAGGATATGTATAACAAAAATGCACAACTTACCATTCCGAAAAGCCAAATAAACCACAAATCATTTTCGCGAGAGCGCTCAATGATTTATCTTGTCTTTTCTCCATAAGTTGTCAAGCATTTCTTTATATACATATCCTGTATTAATTCCTAGATATACTGTTTTGACTATGAAATTCCCAATCTCTTTGCGGTTTACCGGAAAGCTTTATATATTTTAGGATTAATGTTACGAATTTGCCACAAGAGGTTTTGTCATTTGTGACACTTAATCTTTCTTACAAAATAACTCAAAAATACCCCCATCAAATACAATATCATTTCCAGTAGCATCCTTATAGAATGATACTTTTTCTGTTCCGACAAGCTTGAAACCTAAAGATTTTAATAATGCTACAGATGGAGTATTATTAATTGCTGTACCGGCAGAGAACTTGGTAATGCCAAGACTATACAGATAATCAAATAGTGCCAGATGGCTTTCTTTGGCATAGCCTTTACCATGATAATTTGAATGGAAACAGTAACCTATTTCATATCCATTTTCCCTTATATTAAATGCAATATACCCGATTATGGTATCCTGAAGACAAATGACATAAAACATATGCTCCATGCTATTATTGAATGTTGCCCATCTGGCTATTCTTGCATGAACATCTTCGTCATTTGTGTTGTGAGGCATATCGTACTGAGCATATTCAGAAACACTAAAATTCTCCCAAATTTCTTTTATGCTTATCCAATCGTCTTCTTTGATACGGCGGATAGTTAAGCGTTCTGTTTGAAGTAACATACCTATTTCACTCCTATAAATAAGAATTTGTCAAAATCATTTCAAACCCAATATTTCATACAATTCTTCAATGCAAGACTTTGCAGATAGTCCTTCCAGTGATGTGCTACCAATATGTTCAATGCCAATAATCAAATTACCAATTCAAATTACTATCAATATAATCTATAAAAGATTTTTTATTAACCTTATCTGTATTACTTATGTACCAATCTAATGCTTCTTTCAACCCCTCATTTAATGGTTTCACATCTTGCATTAGCTCATATTGTTTTGAAACATCAAGATAATATTCATAATTATAAAAACTAAAATAGTTTCTTTGTTCAATATCCTCATTCACACTAATAAATTTAACTTGTTTTCCAACAACACAATAGCAAAGTTTAACCCACTCGCGAATAGAAACGGTATCTTTATTTCCTACATTAAAAATATGCTGTTTTGGTTTGTTTTTCAACAGAACGTCTATAAATTTACATAAATCATGAATATGAAAAAATTGTAACTGCATTTCACCATCTTTTGGCAAATAAAACGTTCTATCGGCCAAAGCACAATCAAAAACAAATGCTTCCCTATACACATTATTCATTGCACCATACAAATATGGTGGCCTCACGATATATGCATTTGGATTTCTCTTCAATAAAGTATTTTCTGCTGCTATTTTATCAGTTCCATATTTACCCCAATATTTATTTGCTGCCACTAAAGTATCTTCTTTGAATGGTTGTGTAGCATACTCAGGATATACTGCACTTGAACTGATTAGGATATAATCTTTATATTTTCCCAAAGCATCTAATAACATTTCAACATCATTGGAATTATATGAAGTATCGATAATAACATCAAAATAATAATCACGGAGTAGCTCTCCAAGATTATGTCGATCTGCCTCAATAAGTGTTACTCCCTTAGATTGTTTCTTGCTATTTCGGTTAAGCACATATACATCGTACCCTTTAGCCACATAATATTCTGCAATATATCTACTTACAAAAACTGTTCCACCAGTTACAAGTACTTTTTTCACAATATATATCTCCCAAAATTTAAATTTGTTGCATTAATCAATAGAAGATTATCATACATTAAAGGAAGTTTCAAGCTTTTCGATTAATGGATGATGACTTTATGACTGCCTGTTTTGATGGACAACCGAAGTGCGTCGAACTTATATTGCAAATTATTATGAGTAAACCAGATTTGAAAGTTATCGATTTGAAAGTTCAGTGCTTTATAAAAAATTTGCTCAAGCGTTCAGTGAAGTTGGATGTTTTTGCAACAGACAGTATAGGCAAAAAGTATAACATCGAAATTCAAGGAGACGAAAGAAGGTGCAGCAATTATGTGTAAAGCAATAGAAGAAATGGTGGAAAAAGAACGAGCAGAAGCTAAACAAGAAGTTTATGTAAAAATGAGAAAAAATGGTGTTTCTATTGAACAGATTGCAGAGATGGTTGGTATACCTCAGAAAGAGATAAGAGCATTACTGAATGAGTAAATTGAAAAATAGAGGATAATTATCAGAAATCTAAATGTTTAATTTTGGATAGAGTTTAATGATAAAGGGGTAGGCAGTATTTTTTGTCTGCCCCTTCCCTTTATCAAAACCTACTTTGAAAAAACAAACTCCTTTTTCCATTTTTCTTTACATTTAAACAGAGTTGGATTAGAATAATAGGATGAGATTTTAGTGAGAATTAGAAAGCTACAAGGCTTATAAATAAATGAGCATTAGAAAGGATTCGGTTGGCATGGGAATTATAGATACCAGTAAGCTTATATTTGAATATATCCGCCGGGATGAAGAAGGCAATGTGGAAAGTATCAACCGCGCTATTGACGAGGTAGACATTTCTGTAGAAAAAGGTGATTTTATTGCTATTTTAGGTCATAATGGTTCTGGCAAATCTACATTGGCGAAGCATTTGAATGCAATTCTTGTGCCAACGGAAGGAACGGTATGGGTGGATGGAATGGATACCACAGAGGAAGATAAGCTGTGGGAGATTCGTCAGACTGCCGGAATGGTATTCCAGAATCCGGATAATCAGATTATTGCTAATATCGTAGAAGAGGATGTTGGATTTGGGCCGGAGAATATTGGAGTTCCAACAGAAGAAATCTGGACAAGAGTGGAAGAAAGCCTGAAAGCAGTTGGAATGTATGAATATCGCAAACATTCTCCTAATAAGCTTTCGGGAGGACAGAAGCAGAGAATTGCCATTGCAGGAATTATGGCAATGAAACCGGCATGTATTGTATTAGATGAACCAACAGCCATGCTTGACCCTAATGGACGCAAAGAAGTTATTCGTACTATTAAGGAATTAAATAAAAGAGAAAAAGTAACTGTAATTCTGATTACTCACTATATGGAAGAAGTGGTAAATGCAGATAAGGTTATCGTTATGGATAGTGGAAAAGTAGTTATGGAAGGAACTCCAAGAGATATCTTTTCCAGAGTAGAAGAATTGAAACAATACCGTTTAGATGTACCGCAGGTTACATTATTGGCGTATGAATTGAAACAGAAGGGATTTCCGATTCCAGATGGGATTCTTACCATTCAGGAATTAACAGAAAGTATAGAAGCGGTTATGAATTAACAGGTGTCTGCAATAAGTATATTAGATGATAACTTTGCAGATGTTTTCAAAAGTTACTGGCAGATATCTTGTAGAATCTGACCAGATAGAATGGAGTATAATATGGCAATTGTTTTAGATAAAGTAAATTATGTCTATTCCGGAGGGACTGCCTATGAAAAACAGGCATTAAAGGATATCAATCTTCAGATTAAAGATGGTGAATTTATTGGTCTGATTGGACATACCGGTTCTGGTAAATCTACATTAACACAGCACTTGAATGGTTTGCTTAAGGCAACTAGTGGGAGTATTTACTATAATGGACAGGATATTTATGATAAAGATTACAATTTGAAAGAACTAAGAAGCAAGGTGGGACTGGTATTTCAGTATCCTGAGCATCAGCTTTTTGAAACAACAATTATAAAAGATGTAAAATTTGGACCTGCCAATCTGGGACTGCCTGATTTAGAGGTTGATTTACGTTCTTATGAGGCATTAAAGCAGGTGGGAATTAGTGAAGAATTAATTGATGCATCTCCATTTGATTTATCTGGCGGGCAGAAAAGAAGAGTTGCCATTGCAGGAGTTCTTGCTATGCAGCCGGAAGTGTTGATTCTGGATGAGCCGACAGCAGGCCTTGACCCAAAAGGACGAGACGAGATATTAGATCAGATTGCTACCCTTCATAAGGAGCGAAATATTACTGTTATTTTAGTTTCTCATAGTATGGAAGATGTGGCAAAATATGTAAATCGTCTGATTGTTATGGATCATGGACAGATTATGTATGATGATGTGCCAAAGAAAGTATTTGCTAACTATAAAGAATTAGAAGCAATCGGTCTGGCGGCACCACAGGTTACTTATGTTATGAATGAGCTGAAGCGGAAAGGCATTGATGTGAATACAGATGCTACAACTGTGGAGGAAGCATGTGCAGAGATTACGGCTTTGGCAAAGAGAAAAGGAGTTGTGAGAACTACCTCTGCTCGCTAGAGGACTCGCATTTTCCGTAGGAAAACAAGGAGGTAGGTATGATTCGAGATATTACAATTGGTCAGTATTATCCGGCTGATTCGGTGATTCATAAAATGGACCCGCGAACCAAGCTGGCGGCAACGGCTGTTTATATTATTTCGTTGTTTACATTTAAAAGCATTGTAGGATATTTGGTCGCGGGATTATTTCTCACAGCAGTAATCAAGCTTTCTAAAGTGCCATTTTCTTATATTGTAAGAGGCTTAAAGCCAATTTTATTTCTTCTTATATTTACAGCAGGCTTTAATTTGTTCCTGACACCGGGAGAGACAGTTATCTTTCAGGCAGGTTTTTTGAAAATGACATTAGAAGGTGTAGAGACAGCTGTATTTATGGCAATACGCCTTATTTTTCTGATCATTGGTTCGTCACTTATGACCTTTACAACGACGCCAAACCGTCTGACGGATGGTCTGGAGCATGTCATGAATCCGTTGAAGAAATTTGGAGTGCCGGTGCATGAAATTTCTATGATGATGTCTATTGCACTGCGTTTTATACCAATATTATTGGAAGAGACAGACAAGATTATGAAAGCACAGACAGCTCGTGGAGCTGATTTTGAAACAGGTGGATTGATTCAGAAAGCAAAAAGTCTGATACCGCTTTTGGTGCCACTGTTTATTTCCGCATTTCGCCGTGCCAGTGATTTGGCGATGGCAATGGAAGCCAGATGTTATCATGGCGGTGAGGGAAGAACTAAGATGATGGTACTAAAATATAAGGATTGCGATAAAAAGGCATATCTTACATTGGGAGCTTACATCATTATGCTGGTGGTGGTAACTAAGTTTGTTCCATTCTAAATGAAAGTGGCTTTGTAATCTGCTGAATTGGATTATATGGAACGTATCAGCTTATATGAATAATAGGAAGAATTCAGCAGTCAAAAAGAATGGATGCAGAGCAGCCAGAGATTAGAAAGAGATTAGAATTTAGAAAGAAAAGGTTGGCATACATGAAACGAATTATGCTTGAAGTTGCCTATGATGGCACGAATTACTGTGGCTGGCAGGTACAGCCCAATGGAATTACAATTGAAGAAATGCTGAATAAAAGTCTTTCTGACCTTTTGAAGGAAGAGATTACAGTAATTGGGGCCAGCAGAACCGATTCAGGTGTTCATGCTATGGGAAATGTGGCGGTATTTGATACAGAAGCCAAAATTCCGGCAGAGAAGATTAAATTTGCTTTAAATCAGAGACTTCCAGAGGATATTCGTGTTCAGACTTCCAGAGAAGTAGCAGCAGATTTTCATCCAAGACACTGTAATAGTAGAAAGACTTATGAATATTTTATTTACAATGGAAAAATAGATATGCCTTTGACAAGATTATATAGCCATTTCTGCTATTATGATTTGGATTTGGAGAAAATGCAGCAGGCAGCATCTTATATCATAGGCGAACATGATTTTGCCAGCTTCTGTTCCGCAGGCAGTCAGGTGAAAGAAACTGTCAGAACTGTATACTGTCTGGAAGTAACCAAAGAAGGTGATATGATTAAAATTCATATCGAAGGAAGCGGCTTCCTTTATAATATGGTACGAATCATTGCAGGAACCCTGATGCAGGTTGGCTCCGGTCTGTATCCACCGGAACAGGTAAAAGAAATGATAGAAGCCAAAGACAGACAGAAGGCAGGTCCGACAGCGGTAGCAAAAGGACTACGTCTTGTAAAAATAGAATTTGATGAAGCGGATTTAACTTAAATTTCCTAAGTTCCACCTTCACATAGTAACATTTATGACTACTTTATCTCTATTTTGATTTTTCACTCTAGTTTTACAAAAAGAGGTACTGTGTCACATAATTTTTCTTGCGACCTTACGGACTTTAAGAAGCACTAATGCTTTTGACTTTTTGCTTTGATTATGCCCCGCTCTCAACAAAACTCATGGGTTGAAGCAGCACATGGTACTTTTAGAGGAGCTTTGCGTACACCGGTCCTTAATGCCACAGTGTTAGCTTATTCATTTTATAAGTTAACCTGTGGCATTTAGTACCGCTGTAGTACGCAAGTCTAGTGGGAACGTCCTCTAAAAGTACCTGTGACTGCTAGACAACCCATTCAGACAAGTTTCCGCGGGGCAATTTGCAAAAAGTCATAAAAGCATAAGTGCTTCTATAAGTCCTAGTCGTCTGGCGAAAAATTATAGGGTATAGTACCTCTTTTCATTAATTCTTTGATGAAAAATCAAAATTTAGATATTTCTCATAACCCCTATTATGCGAAGTTAATAAAATTTGCAAAATGCAGGATGTTTTATAATTTTACTGGTGTACACCAGTATCCAAAGTCTCCATATTCTGCCTGCCATTTTTTCATTGGCACAAATCGGTCAAAGCCATATGTAACCGCCAGTTTTTCTTCACTTGGACGATACATTCCTGGAACTCCGATAAAATATTCTTCTGAATCTCCTTTTTTTCGCAGTAAAATAATATGGCGGAATCTTCCATAACCATGAAGCAGAAAATCATTATTCTGCCATTCTTCTAATATTGGTGATATCTGTGACAGTTCCTTTGGTGAAATGCCAATGCATTCCTTGTTCTGATCATAGAATGGATATACCCTTGTATAAGGATCAAAGCAGTCCATGTATTCTCTCTGGTAGCTTCTTTCACAATCTGCATATTCCTCAAAATACCGTTCCTGTTCTTCCTGCATGGCTTCTCTGGATTCATCTCTAATATTCTGCCACTGATTTTCCATGTTTCCTTCTAAAACCGCCGCCCTCAATTCCGGCTCTACCGGTTCTGCGATTGTTTCATCCACTTTTATTGTCTCTTCCTTCCAGAGTTGTTCTGATATTTTCTTTGGCTCAAATCCATATATTGGTTTGTCGTCCCACTCTGTTCCCCAGAACCGGTTGGCTGTAATATAGATAATGATTCCTCCGATGTTCTCAAAGCCGCAGGCAGAACCACCTATATTTTTACTTTCTGTTGTGATTTTGCAATCACCCAGTCCGTTTTTAATTGTCATTTCCTTCATAAAAATGCCCTGTATTTTGTCCTCATCCCGATAAAACAAATAAACGCTGGCTTTCTGCTCCCTCTTTATGGTATCCTTCATATAAATACTGATACGACATTCTTCATTGTGATTTTCTATTCTCGCATACCCTACATTATCCTTTTTTATTCCGTTTTCATAACTGAAAATATAGGATACAAATCTCTTATAACCAGACATTTGCATACTTCCTTTTTTTCACTAATATATGAACAAAATGCAGAAAATATGCCAATCTTGTTTTTGCACATGAAAAAAGCCCCAACCCGACGACCTCACATCGTCAAACTGAGACTTTAGTGCGCGATCAGGGGCTCGAACCCTGGACACCCTGATTAAGAGTCAGGTGCTCTACCAACTGAGCTAATCGCGCATATGTAATTCGTAAACACAAATGATATTATAAAGCATGTCTTTATAAAATGCAAGCACTTTTTTAAAAAAAATTTAAAAAGATTTTAAAAAGTTAAAAACAAAAAATTCATACATCAGAAGGACAAAGCTTATCTGTGCCTGGACAAAACAGCTTTTCCTTCCATTGCATGAATCAAAATATCTACATCAGGCTCTTTAACTTATTTTCCACTTCTGCCTTATCTACTGCACCAACAATTCTGTCTGCTTCTTTTCCATCTTTGAAGAACATTAATGTTGGAATGGAAAGTACGCGGTAACGGCTGGAAACAACTGATTCTTCATCTACATTTAACTTGCCGATTACTGCCTGTCCTTCATATTCTTCAGCCAGCTTTTCAATAATTGGTGCCATCATTTTGCATGGTCCACACCAATCAGCGTAGAAATCAACTAATACAACCTTATCACTTTTTAATACCTCTGCTTCAAAATTATCCTCAGTAAATTTTAATTCCATGTTTTTTCTCCTTTTCTTTATTATTTCTTTTTCTCTAAGATAGAACAGACCTCTTTCCAGGACTTTTTCATCTGAAGGGCTGTTTTATTCAGCTTATGATTGCCTGCCAGCGTCCGCTCTAATTTCTTTTTTATAGAATTACCCATTTTACTGCTCCTATACGATTACTTTTAATATCAATATATGCAGCAGGCTTCTATTTTTGCTTTTAAAAGACCTTTTTCCCTTACTGAAAGTAATACTTTCAGTAATTCTTAGTCCGGCAAATTATTTCTGGTGAATTACCATACGGTTAATTGGTTTTCCTTCTTTGGAAAACTTTTCTTCGTATTCTGTCATCACATTACCCTCATTAAATTCACTATTATGAAGGTCGTAGGTGTAATTCTCAATGACCCAGTCAGCTTCTTTTGCCTGTTCCAAAGAAAAGTCAAACAGCTCCCTGTTATCTGTTTTAAAGATAACTCTGCCGTCTTTCTTTAAAATGTTCTCGTAGCGGGCAAGAAATCTTGTAGAAGTTAATCTTCTCTTGGCATGTCTATCCTTTGGCCATGGGTCAGAGAAATTCAGATAAATCTGCGAAACCTCTTCCTTTTCAAATACATTTTCGATATCTTCTGCATCCATACGGATAAATACCAGATTAGGAAGCTGCTTTTCCGCCATTTTTTCTAATGCACGGATAAGTACACTGGAGAATTTCTCAATCCCGACATAATTAATCTCTGGATTCTTCTCAGCAAGCTCCATAATAAATCTGCCTTTTCCCATTCCGACTTCAATATGAATTGGGCGGTCATTCTCAAAAAATTCGTGCCATCTTCCTTTGTTCCGCTCCGGCTCTTTAACTGTATATTCATCCGAAGCAATTTTCTCCCTTGCTCCCCTTACATTCCTTAATCTCATGTCTGCTAAACCTCTCTTTTCTACATTTCAGCATTATCTCGATTATGATTATAATATAAACAACCCTAAAAGGAAAGACTAATTGTACCTATGTTTTTGCAAATTTTTATGTTATAGTTTGACACAACCTTTTCTATTGCTTATAATCTAATAGTGGTCGCCACTAACTGGATTTGTCGGCTGCTATGATTATTGTTTTAGCTTTTACAAGGAGTACCTTTTCATGAAATATATAAAACGTTTTTTTGCATTGTTTTTATCTATAAATTTACTGGTTAACCAGTTTTTACCAGTTGCAGCTTATGCAACTGCTACAGAAACCGGTTCACAAAGCTGGCCTTCGGCCCCTTCCGTTAATGCAGAATCTGCAATCTTAATGGACCTTTCTTCCGGTGCTGTTCTTTACGAGAAAAATGCACATAAAGAACAATATCCTGCCAGTATCACCAAAATTATGACCACACTTTTAGCAATTGAGAATTGCTCCATGGGCGAAATTGTAACCTTTTCCCACGATGCTGTTTTTGGAATTGAGATGGGCAGCAGTCACATAGGAATTGACGAAGGAGAAAAGCTTACCATTGAACAATCTCTTTATGCCATTATGTTAGCTTCTGCCAATGAAGTATCATGGGGTGTTGGAGAACATATTGCTGGGACACTCTCTGATTTTGCCGATATGATGAATGCACGTGCCAAGGAGCTTGGCTGCCTTAACACACATTTTGTTAATGCCAATGGTCTTCACAATGATGATCATTATACAACCGCTTACGATATGGCACTAATTTCCAGAGAAGCTATGAAATATAGTTCATTTCGTAAAATAATATCTACAAAACGCTATACAATTCCACCAACCAATAAGCATGATGTTGATAATGTATTTTTAAATCACCATCAGATGCTGATGGGCAATAGCTATCCTCAATACAAATACGAATACTGTATTGGCGGTAAAACCGGATATACCTCCAAAGCAGCCTCCACTCTTGTAACCTTTGCCAAAAAAGGCGATATGGAATTAGTATGTGTTGTTATGAGAGCAAACGGACCTACTTCACCGGAAAACGAATATACAGATACCATCGGACTTTTTAACTGGGCATTCGAGAACTTTACCCAGTATGATATCAGCGCTGCTGCCAGCGAATTAGAAGATTCCGAGCTGGTACTATTTGATAGATATAACCCATTATTTAATTCTGAAAATACACCGCTGTATTTAAGCAATACCTCTGTTTTGCTTCCAAATGGTGTAGCACTGGAAGAAGCCGTAAAAAGTGTGAAAATCTATTCAGATGTACCTTTAGATGAAAATGAAACGGTAGTCGGAAATATTTCTTATACTTATAATGACAGAATTGTCGGAAATACCGATATTATTTTCCGCAGATCTGAGGTTGCCAAGCTCACTACAGCTGAGCCGATTAAAGAAGTGAATGCCAACTCTATCCGTACACTGGAACGATATAATTTAAAACCATATATTATTGCTGGTATATTTATTATTATCATTGGCAGTATCATTGCTTATTTCTACTTTATGAAACGTAAGAAACGCAGAAAGAAATATACATTGCATTTCTAAACTGAAACTAAAAAATCCCTTCGAAAATCAATGATTTCCGAAGGGATTGTCTTTTATTTCCGTTCTAAGGTCTCTGTCCAAGTCCGCCTTCTAATGTTAATGTTTCACCATTCATATATTTGAAATCTGGATTTGCAAGCTGTACGCAAACACGTCCGATTTCATCTTCTGCATCACCAAAGTGTC
>CAYTGQ010000066.1:0-11219 GCA_964437345.1 uncultured Lachnoclostridium sp.
GTGCATCATATTCTTCATCAGAAACAGTCATATTTTCTTCTTCAGCAATAGCGATTGCTACTAACTTTTCTGCAACTGCTAACTGAGCATATTCTAACATATCTTCATCAAAGGTTTCTTCAGAAAGTCCCAACTGAGTTAAAAGTCCATTTAAATCTGTACCATAAGCCGCTGCAAACTGTGTATAGTATTCTCTCATATTTGAAAGTGCCTTATCAATTTCAGACTGAGGATATTCGTTGATTGTAGCATTGTCAACAACTGTAATCCATACATTTTCATCTGCTTCTGTTCTATTTTCTTCATTCAGTTCTTCTTCTACTATAGCTCTGAATGCTTCTACACTTTCAAAGTCATTGTTTAACGCATAATCTTCAACAGAAGGTGCAATGATATCACCATGGATATAATTAACTGTAACAGTAAATACAACTGCCTGACCGGCTAACTCTGCACTATGGTAGCTTTCAGGAAATGTTAATTCAAGTTCTACTGTATCGCCAACACCAACACCAATTAAACCATCTTCAAAACCATCAATAAAGCTTCCGGAACCGATTGTTAAATCATAACCCTGTGCAGTACCGCCGTCAAAAGCAACACCATCTTTTTTGCCAACATAATCGATGTTTACAGTATCACCATTTTCAATAATACCCTCCGTAATCTGTTCCGGAGTACCTGCTGCTTCTAATGCTTCCTGAATTAACGCATCAATCTCTTCTTCTGTTACTTCTGCAACTTCTTTTACAATACCCTTGTATTCACCAAGAGTAACACATTTTGTAATGTCATAATCTCTTTCTACTTTGTTGGAATTACCACAACCTGTCATTAATGTCATAAGCCCTAAAACCACAAGAGCTGATAATATTCTTTTTTTCATTTTAATTCATTCCTCCACATATGTTTGCTGTTTTTATCTCCCAACCCAGCAATCTTGCAATTTTACATGCACTATACATTTATAACATAAATCTTGAAAAAAGAAAAGTATTTTATTCAATTCTTTCGTTGAATTCTTTTGGAAAATTTGATATATTTGATACAGTTAAGCCATGCGTAGTCAGTTGTAAGAATTTTAGAAAAACCTGCATGGTCAGATTATAAAGAAAAGTGAGGAATTCATCATGCCATACAGACCGCTTGAACAGGCATTTCCAGTTGGTGATTTAAAAATAGCTGCATTAAACAGTGCTAAAAACTTAGGAGAAAAGGTAAATGGGCATCTGGTAGAAACCAGAAAAGGGTTTGAAAAAAACAACTCAAGAGGTGATTTTTTCGATTGTTATGAAAAAAATAACTATTTATTAGATTTTACAACTCCACGTTTTGGCAGTGGTGAAGGTAAGGCAAAGCTTAATGAAACGGTTCGTGGAACAGATCTTTTCATTTTAGCAGACCCAATCAATGCTGCAAACCTTTATAAAATTGACAATGAAGATACTTTTACTTCTCCTGATGACAATTTTCAGGATTTAAAACGTGTGATTGCTGCCTGCAATGGTAAACCGGTTCGTATTAACTTAATTATGCCTTTCCTCTATGAAGGAAGACGTGATAACCGTACACAGCGTGAGTCTTTAGATTGTTCTGTTGCTTTACAAGAACTGATTGATATGGGTGTTGAAAATATTATCACTTTTGATGCTCACGAACCACGTGTGGAAAATGCTATTCCACTGGAAGGTTTTGATAACTTTAATCCAAGCCTTCAGTTTATCAGTGCTTTATTGGAATATGATAAGGAACTACTTATAAATGGGGATTCCTTAATGACAGCCAGTCCGGACGAAAATGGTACAAAACGAGCTATTTATTATGCAAATATGTTAGGTGTCAATACAGGAATGTTTTACAAAAGACTGGATTATTCTCAGATTGTAGATGGTACTCATCCAATCATTGCTTATGAATTTTTAGGTGCTCCTGTAGAGGGCAAAATTGTTATGGTTGTCGATGATATGATTTCCTCAGGAGAGTCTTTATTAGAAACTGCAAAAAAATTAAAAGCCCGCAAAGCGGATAAGGTTTATTTATTTGCTACATATGGCCTCTTTACAAAAGGTTATGAGGAATTTGATAAAGCATATGAAGAAGGTATATTTGACCATCTGTTTACGACAAATTTAACCTTTGTTGAGCCAGCACTGAAAGAAAAAAGCTACTACACAGAAGTTGACATGAGCCGTTATCTTGCTACTATTATCAACAGTATCAATCACGATTCTTCTATTGAAGATATTATAGATCCCGCAAAGAGAATTCAGGAAGTCATTAAAGGCAGAAAATAATAATTACTATAACATAAAAGGCTGTAGAGTTTTTCTACAGCCTTAATTCGTTACTTTATACTACTTTTTTATAGTATTTGTGTTATTTGATATCCAGTTCGATTGGTTCATCCAGATGCTCCGATACATATTTTCCATCTTTTTTTCTCTGTTTGACACATTCTGTCAGCAGATATTCAATCTGGCCGTTAATGGATCGGAAATCGTCTTCAGCCCACGCGGCAATCTGATTGTAAAGCTTTTCAGACAATCTGAGAGGAACCTGCTTTTTCCCATAACCTGCTTTTTCTACCATTAGTAAAGACTTCCAGTATTAACGATTGGCTGTGCATCGTGATTACCACAAAGCACAACTAACAGATTAGAAACCATTGCCGCTTTTCTTTCTTCATCCAGTTCCACTATCTGATTTTCGTTTAATCTTTCAAGAGCCATTTCTACCATACCAACTGCTCCATCAACAATCATCTTTCTTGCATCGATAATTGCAGAAGCCTGCTGTCTCTGCAACATTACAGCAGCGATTTCCGGTGCATAAGCAAGGTAAGTAATACGAGCTTCAATAATTTCAAGACCAGCTTCTTTTACCTTTGCCTGAATTTCATCACGGATACGAGCTGCTACTACTTCGCTGGAACCACGAAGACTTCCTTCATCAGCAATACCGTCACCGGTTGTATCTACATTAGGAGCAATATCATAAGGATAAATGCGGACAATATTACGAAGTGCACTGTCACACTGTAAGGAAAGGTATTCCTTATAGTTATCTACATTAAATACTGCTTTTGCTGTATCCGTTACTCTCCACATAACTGCAATACCGATTTCGATTGGATTACCAAGGCAATCGTTGATTTTCTGACGGTTGTTATTGAGAGTCATAATTTTTAAAGAAACTTTCTTTGTTGTTGCTTCTTCTGAATTCCCATTGGCATTTCTTAAACTTCTTGTATTCCCACCATCTACATCACCACTCTGGTTGAGTTTTGTCTTGGCAGCAGGATTAACACTGCTACAGAACGGATTTACAAAGTAAAAACCTTCTTCCTTTAAAGTGCCAACATACTTACCAAATAAAGTTAATACTAAAGCCTCCTGTGGTTTTAAAACCTTAAGTCCCAAGAAAGGAATCCATCCTAACGCAATCCATAAAAGACTGGCAATCAACATAGCTGTTGCTAAATAAGGATGCATTAGGAAATTCTTTTCTACACCATTAATTGCAAATATAAAGCATAATACTGCTACCACATATAAGGCAAGAATTATAACCAATGCCTTCATACCGTTCTTTTTACCGCTGATAATCTTTTCAGTCATATAAATCCTCCTCATCCTATATCATACATAGCTTTTAAACAGAAAATCTATGTATGATGAAAACATTAATAAGTTTCCTGCTTATATTATGATGATATCATTTTGATATCATTTTGTCAAGAATAAATAATATCGGCTAATCTGTAATGCTAGTACAAATTAGCCGATGTTTTCATGATTCTTCCCTTAATCTTTTGCTATCTTCTTTTATATATTCTTTACACATTCAAAAACTTCTGCAATTCAGCAATTGCAATCACATCATGTTTCTTTGAAAACGGGTGTGCACCATCTTCAATCAAAACCACCCTGACTGCAGCCCATCAATATAATTTCATTGGAATTTGTGTAAGGTAACCCTTTTACATACTCTATAACTGCTTCTAAGTCTTTTGTTTCTGTAAGAACAGACATGTCGGTTGTTTTTCCTGTGCTCTTACTCTTCTATCATCAGAAATCCTTGTAAACTTCCTCTTACCCCATGAGTCTTTCTATGTGAGAACAAAAGACTTGAATTACAGCAGGTGCAGATATTTGCTACACTGATATTTTCTCTTGGTACTCCTGCTTCTCGAAGAATTATCTGGTTTACTTTCCACAAATCAAGCTGATATTTATCATTTTCTTTTGGCAGCAGGAATTCTTCTACTTGTTCATCAGTGAATTCATTTTTAAAGGATAAATAAACATCTTTACTTACCTCATAGCAATCCTGACAGATAGATGGTCCTATCACACAGATTAAATCCTCCGGATTAGAGCCGAATTCTTTCTGCATCATTTCTACCGTTCTGGCACCCATTCGTTTTACAGTGCCTCTCCATCCGGAATGAGAAAGTCCAATTGCTTTCTTTACCGGGTCTGCGAAGAATAATGGAACACAGTCTGCGTAAGAGGTTACAAGGGCAACTCCCGGCTGATTAGTAATCAATCCGTCATAGCCTGTATGCTTCTTTTCTCCCTTGCAGAATTCTTCCATAAAATCAGCTATAGTATCTTCTTTTGTTACTACTTTTATTTTTGTTTCGTGAATCTGGTCAGAAAACACCAGATTTTCCATTGGAATATCCATGGCTTTACAGATTCGTTTGTAATTTTCTGTAACATCATCCGGATTATCGCCTCTTGTATATCCTAAATTCATGGAAGTACAGTGGTCTTTACTGACTCCGCCAAGACGGGTAGAAAATCCATGTTTAATAAAATCTATCTGTTTTAAGGTTGGAAACTGAATATAAGGAACTTTTGTTTCCAAATTCAGCATTCCATTTTTACCTATTTTTCTATATTTATCATTATATATAATCGCATCTCTGCCTATCTGAAATAATTTATCTTCCATATGCATTTACTCCTTTTCAAATCTTCTTCATTTATTGTAATTTATCCTTATAAAAAAATAAATAGGTAACTGTAAAATTCTATATAATAATCTTACAATCACCTATTATTAAAATATACTATTTTTTAAAATGCATCTTTTATCAATGTAATCTCATCTCCAAGAATTGCTACTACATCAAATCGACAAGGTGTATCCTCCGGAATATGGTTTTTATACATATAGTACCGGGCTGTGAATCTGATTTTATTTTGTTTTTGGCAATCAACTGCTTCCAACGGATGACCTGAGGTACTACTGGAGCGATATTTTACTTCAACAAATACTAAATATCCATTTTCACGAGCAATTAAATCAATTTCTCCGCCTTTAGCATAAAAATTTTCTTCCATTATCGTATATCCTTTGGATTTCAGATATTTTTTCGCCTGCTGTTCCTTCTGACTGCCAATCTTACGTCTATTCTCTGTTACACGTCCCTTATCTGTCTTACTATGGTTATTTACCATTCTTATCCATAACCTTTCCTTTAATATGGTCCATGTTATCAACAAAAGCAAGAACTTCTGCAACTACCTCATAAAGTTCCTTTGGAATATATTCACCAATATCCAGTACAGAAAGATTACTGGCAAGCTTTTCATCCTGATGAATTGGAATCTGCTCTTCCTGAGCTTTCAAAATGATTTTATCTGCAAGATAACCACGGCCTGTTGCAATAACCTTTGGTGCTGGTTCGCTTGGATCATAATTCAGCGCAACTGCTGTTTTATTTGGGTCATTTGGTGTATTCTGATTCATCTGATGTCCTCCTTTTTACTGTCTATTATGCAAAAAGTAATTACAGGATTGCCTTTAAAATCTTATCCTTCCAATCTGCATAAGGATGATATCTCATCGGTAAATCCAAAAACTTCCATTTTCTCACAATACTCTTAACATGACTAAAAGTTTCAAAACCAACCTTTCCATGATAGCCACCCATTCCACTGTGTCCTACACCACCAAATGGCATATGGGAGCTGGCAAGATGAATAATGGTATCATTAATGCACCCTCCGCCAAAGGAAAATGTCTTTTCTGCCCATTTCTTCATATCCTTAGAATCTGTAAAGAGATAAAATGCCAATGGCTTCTCAAAATGATTAATAATAGACTTTAATTCTTTTCTGCCTTTATAAGTAAGTACCGGTAAAATTGGTCCAAAGATTTCTTCCTGCATAACTGGAGAATCCAGGGTTACTTCATCTAAAATAGTTGGTGCAATCTGATGGGTTTGGGCATTTACATAACCACCGGTTACTATCTTTTCTCCCTCATAAAGCCCCTGCAGACGTTCAAAATGTCGTTCATTAATAATCTTTGGATATTCTTTATTTGCAAGCGGATCATGTCCCAATGCTTTTACAAGTTCTTTTGTCATTGCCTTTAATAAAGCATCTTTAATATCTGCATGTGCCACTACATAGTCTGGTGCTACACAGGTCTGTCCTGAATTCAAAAGCTTTCCAAACACAATTCTTCTGGCTGCCATATTGATATCTGCTGTTTCATCTACGATACATGGACTCTTACCGCCAAGCTCTAGTGTAACCGGAGTTACATGCTGTGCTGCTTTTTCCAGAACAAGTCTGCCTACAGATACACCACCGGTAAAGAAAATATAGTCAAAACGCTGTTCTAACAGCTCCTGATTCACATCTCTTCCACCTTCAATTACTGCCACATATTTCTCAGGATAAATGCTTGTCAGCATATCGTGTAAAACCTTGGATACATTTGGTGCATAGGCAGATGGTTTTAATACAACACAGTTTCCGGCTGCAATAGCATCAATCAATGGGTCCAGACATAACAACACCGGATAATTCCAAGGTGCCATAATAAGAGCGACACCATATGGCTCTGCCAAACGATAGGTTTTTGCAGGAAACTGAGTTAAAGACATTGGTACATAGTTTGGACGCATCCATTTTCTAAGATGACGTTTTACATACTTGATTTCTGACTTACACATTCCGATTTCTGCCATATAGCTTTCTGAAGGAGCTTTATGTAAATCCTTCCACAAAGCTTCGTTGATATCATCTTCCCATTCATCTAAGGCCTTTTCAAGACGTAAAAGTGCCTGCATACGAAAATCATATTTCTTTGTGACACCTTTATCAAAGAAATGTCTCTGCTTTTTCATAATTATACCAATATCCTGCATACTCCTTCTCCTTATTATCTGTTATCTCCAATTTCAAAAAACTGCCTTTTATGGATTGTTATTTTATATAAAATTTCCAATAAAGGTTCTTCTGTGAATTGGACATGGACCTAATTCTTTTATTGCTGCAATGTGAGTCGCTGACCCATAGCCTTTATTACTTGCAAAACCATACTCTGGATATAATTTGTCATATTCTGCCATCATTCTGTCCCTTGTTACTTTAGCAATGATACTGGCAGCTGCTATGGAAATACTCTTAGCATCTCCCTTAATAATATTCACCTGTTTGATGTCGACTTCCGGGATGGTAACTGCATCATTTAAAAGCACTGCCGGTTGCACAGAAAGCTGACTAATGGCAATTCTCATTGCTTCATAATCTGCCTGTAAAATATTAATGTCATCAATAACTGCTGGTGATACAACTCCAACTCCGACTGCAATGGCTTTTTCCATGATTTCATCATAAAGCATTTCACGTTTCTTTTCACTAAGCTGTTTAGAATCATTGAGATATAAAATATCACAATCCTTTGGTAAAATAACAGCTCCAGCTACCACAGGTCCTGCTAAAGGTCCTCTTCCAGCTTCGTCAATACCGCAAATATAACCCAAATTCTCATATTCTCTTTCATACTGCTTCATGACTTCCAGTCTGGCAAGCTCTGCCTGAAGTTTTTCTTCTTCTTTATCATATTTAGCAACTAATTTCTGCACACCGCTTCTTTCATCTAAACGATAGAAATCTAAGAGTGCCTTTCTGTCTTTTATATCGGCAGATTCGATTTTTGCCTTAATCTCAGCAATTTTCTCACTCATTACTTTTCCTCCAGTGTATTTCCTTAGTATCATCCATAATAACTAATATGTTTTTTCTGTCATACATACTATTTGAAGACTTGTACACGTTCCTTTGGAGCCATAATTATCCATGCTTTTCCAATAATATAATTTTTAGAAACTGTGCCAACAGAAGAATCTCTGCTATCTACACTATAATTGCGGTTATCGCCTAATACAAAATACTGGTTCTCTCCCAATGTCACCGGCAGTTCCATGGAATAATTCTCATCTATTGGTTCTTTTCCGTAATTTTCTGTAAGGACAATACCATCAATATATATTTTACCATTTATAATCTGGACCGTTTCTCCTGGAAGACCGATAATACGCTTTACATAATAAACATCTATCTTCTGTGGAAAAACAACAATATCAAAACGTTCCGGCTCATTGAAATGATAGCTTAATTTATCGATTATTAATTTATCACCATCTACAAGAGCAGGTTCCATGGAAATTCCATCTACCTGAGTCTGCCAGATACAATAATTGGTTACGAAGCTGGAAATTCCATAAGCAAGAAAGATAATAAGCAGTATTCCACTTAAATTGCTGAAAATTCTGCTTAATAAGCCTTTGCGTTCTTCAACAGCTTCGATATCCTCAACATCTTTATTTTTTTCTGCTTTATTGTCAAAATAAGAACTTTTTGTAGTATCAGTCAGCACTTTTCCAGAATAAAGATTACTATAGGATTTCTTTTTCATATAATTCTGGTATGCATTTCTCTGACTCTTTTTCTTGTAAAAAACCTCAATATCACGACAAAATTCCAAACTGTCATTGATTTCATCTTCATTATACATGCTGACTCACCCTTTTCATTTGTACATTATATTATGAAACTCTCCATGGCCATAAGCGAAATGCTGATTTGCCAATAATGGAATCTTCTTTAATTACTCCCACCTGTGACTGGCGGCTGTCTATACTAAAATTCCGGTTATCTCCTAAAACAAAATATTCATCTTCTCCCAGAGTTAACGGATTAAGGGCAATTCCTTCACTTCCCTCTTCCATTGCTTCTTTTCCATAGTCTTCTTTTAATACTTTACCATTAATATAAATCTTATCTCCAGCAATCTGTATTGTCTCCCCAGGAAGTCCAATTACACGTTTGATGTAAAGAACAGTCTCTTCTCCTTCTTGAAAAGGAAATACAATCACATCAAAACGTGCTGGTTTAGTAAAACGATAAGACAGTTTATCAATGAACAAACTGTCTCCTTCCATAAAGGTATTTTCCATAGAACGGCCCACCACTTTGGTGCCCTGTCCTATGAAATTCACCATACATATTAACAGAATAAAAAGAAGAACAAAAGAAAATACCTGCTTTAATAAGTCTTTATATAAAATAATCTTATTCAGTAAGACTTCCTTCATTCTTTCCCTCACCTTCATCTGTGTTACTTGCCGGAAACTCCAATGTTATTTTGCCAATTCTTCCGCCTTTGAAGTCGTCCATAATAATTCCAGCTGCTTTATCAAAATCAAGTTCATTTCCTTTTTGCAAACAGCCTCTTTTTCTAGCAATATTTTCTAACATTTCTACTGGATTATCGGAACCTTCTACTCCATAGAATTTTTCCAGCATTCCGTTATAATTTTCATTCATAAACTTAATTAGTTCTAAAGAAAGATCTAAAATATTTAATATTTCTTCCTTAATTGAACCAATAAAGGCAAGACGTAAGCCTACCATCTGGTCTTCAAATTTTGGCCACAAAATACCCGGCGTATCTAAAAGTTCCACATTCTTATTCAGACGAATCCACTGTTTTCCTTTTGTCACGCCTGGTCTGTTGCCAGTCTTAGTACATGCTTTTCCTGCAAAGCTGTTAATAAATGTAGATTTACCAACGTTAGGAATTCCTACAATCATAGCTCTGACCGGACGATTAATAATGCCTCTTTTTCTGTCTCTTTCAATTTTTTCTTTACATGCCTGCTGAATTACTTCATGAACAGCCTTTACTCCATTGCCATTTCTGGAATTAACAAGGGCAACAAAATAGCCCTGTTTTTCATAGAAAGCTTTCCACTGACTGGTTCTTTCCTGATTGGCAAGATCGCATTTATTCAACAGAATAATTCTTGCTTTATTCTTGGCAAGTTCATCAATATCAGGATTTTTACTGCTGTATGGAACTCTGGCATCTACCAGCTCAATTACGACATCTATTAACTTAATATCTTCCTGCATGGCACGTTTTGCCTTGGTCATATGACCTGGGTACCATTGAAAATTCATTATTTTTCTCCTTATCTATATCTGCTTCTGTATCTATTCAGTTTCGGTTTCATCTGCTAATCTATTCAGCATATGAATAAAATTAAATGGGTTCAAACGAATCCATGCCTTTCCAACGATGGTATCCTCTGTAATATTACCTACATTGCCGAAACGGCTGTCTTCACTTCCATTACGGTTATCTCCCAAAACAAAATATTCATCTTCTTCTAATGTAATTGGTTCTTTTGCCAAGCCTCCATTGGCAATCTTCTCTACATTAATCTCTTCTGTCAGTTCTTCCCCATTAATAAATATTTTACCCTCTTTAATCTGAATGGTTTCACCGGGTAGTCCAACAATTCGTCGAACAGTATAATAGCTATGTTCTCTACCGCTAGTCTTAAATACAATTATATCAAACCGCTTTGGTGACGTAAAGCGATAGACCATTTTATTTACAATTAATTTGTCATCATTATATAATGTATTTTCCATAGAGGAGCCTACCATAGTTATCTTTTCCACGCCATAAGCTGTCACAAAATATGCAAGTATAATAACAAGTATAATTTCAATTGCCCAGATAATAATTTCTTTTCTAAGCTGTTCTTTTGTCATGGCTTCTTTATCAAAACTACGAAAGTCAATAGTTTTTGTTCTTCTGCGTCTTCTTCTGCGATTTAACATATCATTTCTCCACAAGCAAAAGAGCCAAAACACAATTATGTAGTTTGGCTCTTAATCGTCTCATTATTATCTTACTAATTCTTTAACCTTAGCAGCTTTACCAACTCTCTTACGTAAGTAGTTAAGTTTAGCACGTCTTACTTTACCACGTCTTACAACTTCAATCTTTTCTACGATTGGGGAGTGTAATGGCCAAGTCTTTTCAACACCAATACCGTTAGAAACTTTTCTTACTGTGAATGTTTCTCTAGCGCCACCGTTCTGTCTCTTAAGAACAGT
>CAYTGQ010000067.1:0-11200 GCA_964437345.1 uncultured Lachnoclostridium sp.
TTTGCCAAGACTTCGCCAAGGGCGGTTACTTAGAAACTAAATATTTGATTTTTCATCAAAGTTTAACGTTAAAGGGAAGGGTGACAGATAATTTTTCGATAGACAACATAGAACTATTAGAATCAACTTGGCATGCAGATTTTTTGCAATTTGTGGTGCGGGAGCACACTTGTTGGCGAGAGCACCACATAATCAAAGCAAAAAATCAAGTGCCTTAGTTATTCTTATAGTTCGTAAACGTTGCAAGAAAAATTATCTGTCACCCTTCCCTTGAATAAAACTAAATTCGAAAAATCAAATCAAAAATCCCTAATAACCGCCCTCGGCGAAGTCACTTAGTGCGACAAACCGCAATTTTATATCATCTCTTTAAAATTTTCACATAAAATGCTATAATATATAGATGTTAAGATATTGCAAATCGAAAAAGTGTTTTACATAGAATGGGAGGTTATTTTGTATGGCAATTTTAGTGACTGGTGGTGCGGGCTACATTGGAAGTCATACATGTGTGGAACTTTTGAATGAAGGTTATGAGGTTGTTGTTGTTGACAATCTGTGCAATTCCAGTGAGAAATCTCTGGAGAGAGTAGAGCAGATTACAGGAAAGAAAGTAACTTTCTATAAAGTTGATTTGTTAGATAAGTCTGCTTTAACTGAAGTATTTGAAAAGGAGCAGATTGACTCTGTCATTCATTTTGCCGGCTTGAAGGCAGTTGGGGAATCGGTAAGCAAGCCACTGGAGTATTACCATAATAACATTACCGGAACATTGATTTTATGTGATGTTATGCGTGAGCACGATTGTAAGAATATTGTATTCAGCTCATCTGCAACGGTTTATGGAGCCCCTGCGTTTATTCCAATTACGGAAGAATGTCCAAAAGGAAAATGCACGAATCCGTATGGACAGACTAAGAGTATGTTAGAGCAGATTCTTATAGATTTCAATGTGGCAGATGCTGAGTGGAATGTTATCTTGTTACGTTACTTTAATCCAATTGGAGCCCATAAGAGTGGTCTGATTGGTGAAGACCCTAAGGGCATTCCTAATAATCTTGTTCCTTATATTGCCCAGGTGGCAGTTGGCAAGTTAGACCATCTGAATGTATTTGGAAATGATTATGATACCCATGATGGAACAGGCGTAAGAGATTATATTCATGTTGTGGATTTGGCAATTGGCCATGTCCGTGCCATTGAAAAATTAAAAGATAAACAAGGTGTGTTAGTGTATAATCTTGGAACTGGTAATGGATATTCTGTATTAGATGTTGTAAAAGCTTATGAAAAAGCCAGTGGCACAGAAGTAAAATATGAAATTAAGGACCGTCGTCCGGGAGATATTGCAACCTGCTATGCAGAAGTCACCAAAGCAGAGAAAGAGCTTCATTGGAAGGCAGAACGCGGCATTGAGGAAATGTGTGAGGATTCATGGAGATGGCAGTCCAATAATCCAGATGGATATAGAGAATAAAAGATAGTTAAGGAAGAGTTTGTAATATGGAACTCTTCCTTTTTTGATGCAAATCAATTATTTGTATTGGTAAAATGTTATAAAAATATAAAAGTTATTGATTAATAAATATCAATTATTGCTTTGGTATTTGAAGTGTTGTATAATTATGATACTAGTGTGTATACAAAATATTTTATTGAAGAGTTTGGATTTTTGTTGTTATGCACAAAAAACTAAGATGATGATCGTATCAAGGCTTTTAGAAGCGTAGATGCAACACTCGAAGGGAGAGAACGGAAGTTATGAGCAGACGTGAAATTCCTATGCCTAATAAAGCTCAGGTTGTAGTTGAACAGCTTTATAAGGATTTGGAACGCAGAATTGAATCAAGCCCATCTGGTTTATGCCCAATTGATATGTCAAAGGCATTTTTGGAGCTTTGTCATGCACAGTCCTGTGGTAAATGTGTACCATGTCGTGTCGGGCTGTCACAGTTAAAAAATTTATTAGAAGACGTGTTAGATGGAACAGCTACTATGGACAGTCTTGAGTTAATCGAAGAGACAGCTAAATCCATTATGGAAACAGCTGATTGTGCTATCGGTTATGAAGCGGCTAACATGATTTACAAAGGTGTTGTTGGATTTAGAGATGAGTATATTTCCCACATCGAAACAGGAAGATGTACATGTACGTACCAGCAGCCAGTACCTTGTGTATCTTTATGCCCAGCTGGCGTAGATATTCCAGGTTATATTGCATTAGTTGGAGAAGGACGTTATGCAGATGCTATCCGCTTAATCCGTAAGGATAATCCATTCCCAACAACCTGTGGATTTATTTGTGAACATCCATGTGAAGCAAGATGCCGTAGAAATATGGTAGATGATGCTATTAATATTCGTGGTTTAAAACGTATGGCAGCAGATATGGCTGGTAAGGTTCCACCTCCGGAATGTGGACCTTCTACAGGCAAGAAAGTTGCTATCGTAGGTGGTGGTCCTGCAGGTCTTAGCGCAGCATTCTATTTACAGTTAATGGGACATCAGACAGTTGTATTTGAAATGCTGCCAAAGCTTGGTGGTATGTTACGTTATGGTATTCCTAACTACAGACTTCCAAAAGATAGATTAGATTCTGATATTCAGGCTATTTTAGATACTGGTGTAGAAATCAGATATGGTGTAAGAATCGGCGAAGAAATTACCATGGAACAGTTAAGAAAAGAATATGATGCTGTTCTTGTTACAATCGGTGCAAGTACAGATAAAAAGCTTGGTATCGAAGGCGAAGAAGCAAAAGGTGTTGTTTCTGCTGTTGAATTATTAAGAAATGTTGGATTAGGCGATCCAATGGATTTAACAGGACAGGAAGTTTGCGTTATCGGTGGTGGTAATGTATCTATGGATGCAGTGCGCACTGCAGTACGTCTTGGTGCTAAGAAAGTTAGTATCGTATATCGTCGTCGTGTTGCGGATATGACAGCGCTTGCAGATGAAATTGAAGGAGCAATCGCAGAAGGTGTAGAAGTGCAGACTCTGAAAGCTCCAACTAAGATTGAAGTAGATGAAAATGGTGCAGTAAAAGGACTTTGGGTTCAGCCACAGATGATTAGTTATATTAAAGGCGGACGTGCAAGTGTGAAGTCTACCGGTGAAGATGAAATTCTTCTTCCATGTACAACTTTAGTTGTTGCCATTGGTCAGGATATTGAATCCAAGCATTTTGCAGAAGCCGGAGTTCCAACTAAATGGAATATTATTCAGGCAGACAAAAATGGTGCTTTTGAAGAGCTCCCAGGTGTATACTCTGTTGGTGACTGTGCGACTGGTCCGGCAACTGTTATCAAAGCCATTGGTGCGGCTAAAGCAGCAGCAGCTAACATTGATGAATATTTAGGTTTCCACCATACAATTTCCTGTGATGTGGAAGTTCCAAAACCAAGATTGGATGACCGTACTCCATGTGGTCGTGTGAATATGACAGAAAGAGATGCTGGAGAAAGAATTAAAGATTTTGATGGTGTAGAAAATCCAATGTCATTAGCAGAATGTAAACAGGAAGCATCTAGATGCTTGCGCTGTGATCATTTTGGATATGGATGCTTTAAAGGAGGCAGAGAAGTAATATGGTAAATTTATTAATTGATAATAAACCAGTTAGTGTTCCAGAAGGAACTACTATTATTGAAGCTGCAGCAACTGCCGGTATTCAGATTCCAAGACTTTGCTATTTAAAAGACATTAATGAAATTGGTGCCTGCCGTGTCTGTGTAGTGGAAATTGAAGGCAAAGAAAGATTAGTAACTTCCTGTAATAATCTGGCAGAAGATGGTATGGTTGTTTATACCAACAGCCCTAAGGTTCGTAAACACCGTAAGATGACAGTTGAGATGATTTTATCTCAGCACGAAGTTAACTGTGTAACCTGTCCAAGAGATACCAACTGTTCTTTACAGAATATTGCACATGAGCTTAATATTTTAAACGTGCCTTATGATAAAGAAATTGAATATTTACCTTGGGATAAAAAGTTCCCAATTATCCGTGATTCGTCTAAATGTATCAAATGTATGAGATGTATTCAGGTGTGCGATAAGATTCAGGATGTACGTTTATGGGATGTTGAAGGAACTGGTTCCAGAACTTCTGTATATATTTCTGGCAATCGTACTATCGAACAGTCCGACTGTACACTTTGTGGTCAGTGTATCACTCACTGCCCAGTTGGAGCATTAAGTGAACGTGACGATACTGAAAAAGTATGGGATGCTATCGAAGATAAGAAGAAAGTGACAGTGGTTCAGGTAGCACCTGCTGTTCGTGCTTCCTGGGGTGAAGCATTAGGCTTATTACCAGATGAAGCAACAATGGGCAAGATTACAGATGCATTAAAGAGAATTGGTTTTGATTATGTATTTGATACCGTATTTACAGCGGACTTAACAATTATGGAAGAAGGAAATGAATTTATTGAACGTTTCTCCAAAGGCGATACGAAAGATATGCCTATGTTTACTTCCTGCTGTCCAGGCTGGGTACGTTTCATCAAATCCCAATATCCACACCTTGTATCCAGATTATCTTCTGCAAAATCACCACAGCAGATGTTTGGTGCAGTAATGAAATCTTATTTTGCAAAAGAAATCGGTGTGGCTCCGGAAGATATGGTAACCGTGTCTATTATGCCTTGCGTAGCTAAGAAGGGTGAAGCTAATATGGACCTTTTCTATGAAGAATACGCAGGAAAAGATGTAGATATCGTATTAACAACAAGAGAATTAAATCGTCTTATTAAGACAGCGCATATTGACCCTGCTACATTGCAGGATGTTCCTTGTGATTCTCCTATGAAAGATGGTACAGGTGCCGGAGTTATCTTCGGAACAACAGGAGGTGTTATGGAAGCAGCACTTCGTTCTGCTTATTTCCTTTTAACAGGTAGCAATCCGGTTCCAGATGCTTTTGCTGTAGTAAGAAGCACAAGAGAGCAGCATAACTGGAAAGAAGCAACTGTTAAGATTAATGATCTTGAAGTAAAAGCAGCCGTAGTTAATGGTCTTGGCAATACAAGAAAGTTAATCGAAGCATTAGAACGCGGTGAAGTTCATTACGATTTCGTAGAAGTAATGGCTTGTCCAGGTGGATGTTCCGGCGGTGGCGGACAGCTTATCCATGAAGGACAGGAGCTGGCTACAGAACGTGGACAGAGACTTCTGAAACTGGATAAGAATGCACCAATCAGATTCTCCCATGAAAATGAATCTGTACAGAAGATTTATGCAGACTTCTTTGAAAAACCATTATCTCATAAATCTCATATGTTATTACATACAGACCATAATGCATGGGAAATGCCTCGTTCTCCAAAACGTAAATAACAGATAAGCCGTGCACAGATATTTTTTGATTGCGTGAGAGTTTGCTTGCAAAGTAATTCAGGAAAATATCTGTATATGGCGCACTGCCATTAGCGAGAGTTTAGCTGCAAAGTAGCGGAAAAGCGACGTAGTCGCGAACTCGAGCTAAGCACGGCGTGCGAAAGGATTATATAAAATGAAATTACAAATACTATATGAAGATTCGCAGATTCTTGTATGCGTAAAGCCTGCGGGAATTCCATCCCAGAGTGACAAGACAGCAGATTTTGATATGGTAAACCGTCTGAAAAATTACCTTTATGAAAAAGGTGATTGTAAAGGGCAGCCTTATATCGGGGTGGTTCATCGATTGGACCGCCCCGTTTCGGGTATTATGGTATTTGCCAAAACACCTTTTGCAGCCGGGGAACTAAGTAAACAGATGCAGAAAAAAGATTTCTGCAAAAAATATCTTGCTGTGGTAACTGCTAATTTAGAAGATAAGATTGGACAGGAAAAAGAATTACTGACGGATTATCTTGTAAAGAACGGAAGAACTAATTTATCCTCAGTCACAACAGAAAAAGACCCCAATGGTAAGAAAGCACAGCTTTATTATACTGTGAAAAATGTAAAAGATGGCTTGTCGCTGGTAGAGGTAGAATTACTGACCGGAAGACATCATCAGATTCGTGTCCAGCTGAAGAACCATATTGGGGGAATTGCCGGGGATACGAAGTATAATAGAGATGGAGAAGCATCGTACATAAAGAATGGTGAGGGTGTGGATAATACTCTTGCCAAAAAGAAAGCTGTGTGGAAAGAAACAGCGCTTTTTGCATATCATTTAGAATTTCTGCATCCGAAAACTAAGAAGAAAATGGTGTTTGAAGAAATGCCGGGGAAAGAACCATTTACGGGATTGATATAAGAGATTGGGAATTTTATAGAATTTAGGTTACGAAGGAATTAACACAGGGTATGTATAACAGAAATGCACAACTTACCATTCCGAAAAGCCATAACCACAAATCATGTTCGCGAGAGCGCTCCATGATTCGTATTGTCTTTTCTACATAAGTTGTAAAGCATTTCTTTATATACATACCCTGTATTAATTCCTATATTTAATTTTTGAATATGAAATGCCCAATCTCTTAAAGCTTTCGATAAATTAGGGGTTTATCCTCTTGCCACTTTTGCAGGATACCATTTCTGGAACCATGCTGTAAATACTCCCATAAGAAGTGGAAGTATATTATTGATAATTCCTAAATAGGATGAAAAACTTGTTTTCATAATGAAATATGTCATAACAGATGTGAACACATATAAAATACCCCACATCATGGTCAAAATGTAATTGGTTTTGATAAATAATGGATTGCTAAATGCTTTTTCACCATTATAGTCATTGGCGGAATAATGAGCACTTAAAGGGATTTTTGTAAAACATGAAATAACCCACATTAAGCCAAAGCATAAATAGGATAATGGCAATATAATATCTGCGTTATTAAGGTAAATAACCATAGCTGAAAATATTATAACTGCTGCACTGGATAGAATATCATAAATGGTTTTCTTGTTTTTATAAAATAGTATTGAAACACCAGCACAGGCAATCATACTGATTAAACTGCCTGTAAAACTGCTAATAGATGTTGCAACCCAAAATACAATCCAAGGCAATAGCAAGATTATCATATTAGTCGGAGCTGAAGAGGTTTTCTGTGTTGGATTTGACGTAGTTGTATTATTTTCCACAGAATTACCAGTTTCTCCAAAATAATCATCCCAGTGTATCATAAAGTCAAAATCACCTTTTACTTTATACAGCTTTTTCATTAAGGCCTCTTCACCACTAATTTTACTACTTGCTATATCAACCCAGACTGTATAAGGTGTTTCGATTTTGGTAGTAAAGGCTTTAAAGTTCTCAGTAAGAACTTCATAGCTATCCTTTTTCAAAATAATTTGATAAGTTTTGTCAATGTCTGTATAATTCATTTCCAAAACAATATCTTTACCTTTATTAGAGCCTTTATTATATAAAGAAGCCATCTGTTTGGTAAAGATTAAGGATTCGTCCATTTTTTCACCAGTTTCTTTATCAATTCCCCAGCTGGCATCTGCCATGGCTTCAAAGGTTTCTTTTGGGAATAGTAGGGTATCTAATTGTTTTCTGGTATCTTCTGTGATTTTTCCATTTACAAATTCAGAGCCGGCATTTTTTACAAATCCTAAATATTCATTGGTTCTTTTTGAAAGCTCAGGAACACGGAATAATTCCCCTTGAGAGCAGAAGATGGTTTCATAGTTGTCTTTGCCTAATAAATGGTTAAACATCGGAATGACAGAATCATAGTTGCCCTTTGTAGTATAAAAACCGCAAGTAGAGATTAAGACATTTCTCTTGTTACTCATATCATATCTGCCAGGATGACTGCCGCTTTCCGCATCCTGTACCATAAAAGGAAGAACCATAGGAAGCTGTCTGTCAATTAATGTTTTTAAGTTGCCGGGAACATTAAAGTAGTAAAGAGGAAATGACCAGATAGTTATGTCTGCCCAAAGTAAATTGTCAATTACACTGCTCATCTCGTCTTTTAAGACACATTTTCCAGGAGTTTTATTCCAACAGGAAAAACAGCCAATGCATGGTTTGAGGTCAAGCTTGTTAACTTGGAGTTCGTCCACAACAACATTATCAGATTTGGATTTTATTCCTTCTATGAAAGAAGTGGATAACTTATATGTATTACTATTTTTTCCTTTTGGACTACCGTTAATCAATAAGATATTCATACACGCACACTCCTTAAAAATGCTTTGTTTATCTACAGTATAGCATGATTTTGGTAAATCGGATAGAAAAACTATCCAGCATACATTCTTTCAGTTTGCAGACAATAATAAAAGATAAGAATGGAGTGTTGTTATGGAACGGACAGATTATAAGCAGATTTTTATATTATTTGGAACCACTTTGGCAGTTTATTTGGGTTTTCGCTATCTGCTGCCTTTAGTGGCTCCTTTTTTATTGTCATATTTAATTTCCATATTGCTTTACCCGACAGTGGAGTATTTGAAAAAGAAATGGAAAATTTCTCGTGGAGTTTCAGGTGCTGCGTTAGTTGCATTGTTAGTAGGTGTTTTTGGTGTGGGAATTTTTGGGCTTGGAAAAATATTATTTGGACAAATGCGGAATGTGATTGCTAATATACCCAAATATGAGATGATTGTTCTGGGGGAGGCACAGACTATTTGTAGTCGTTGTGACCGGCTTTTAGGAATACAGGCAGGTAATACATTTGAGTTCATAAATCGTAATATTGATGCAGGAATACTTAAGTTAGAGGAACAGATGTCACTTCTTTTTTCAACTGAAACCATTGGCGGTCTTAGTAAAATATTTGGTGTGTTCTGGATTCTTTTTATTATAATTATAGGGGCATTTTTCATCATTAAGGATATGGAGGATTTAAAGATTATTTATGAAGAATCTTCTTTTTTTAATATAGGGAAAAGAATGTTTGGAAATATGGGAAAAGTTGGAGGTGCTTATTTAAAATCTCAGTTTATTATTATGCTTTGTAGTGCTGTGATTTGTAGCGGTGGATTATGGTTGATAGGAATTACCAACAGCCTTTTATGGGGAATTGGAATTAGTATTTTTGATGCATTTCCAGTGCTTGGAAGTGGATTAATATTGATTCCATGGGCTTTATTGTCCTTAGTTAAAGGTAACTGGTATCATGGGGCAGTGTTGTTTACGATATATGTAATCTGTCAGCTGATTCGAGAAGTAGTGGAAACTAAAATTTTAGGGGATAAAATAGGAATAAAACCTGTTTTTACCTTAATTTCCATGTATGTTGGCACAGAATTATTTGGTATAGCAGGTTTTATTCTTGGGCCTGTCGGTTTCTTATTAATTAAAAATGTTGTTAAAAGTCAATACTGATATCACCGCTGCTGCCTTCAATTTCTATAAAATTAGAAGCATTGGAAGGTGTTAAAAAAAAGCTGTCATGAGTTTCGCCGTTAACAGTAAGTTTTCCGGTGCCTTTGATTACTTTGATATTGTAGTTATCATTGTAGTCTGTCAATTTGAGATTTAATGGACCACTATGACAGGAAATATCACTTTCCATCAGAAGACTTCCAGAAATTTCTAAAAGACCTGTGTTACAGTCAATGTCAGTATCTGTAAATGTTACATTAGCAAGTACCACATTTCCAGTTCCGCAATCTAAATCAAAATCATAAGAAGTTAAATCAGAAATACTGATAGTACCGGTGCCGCCATTGATGTCGCACTCCTGTAATTTGTAATCCTTTGGAAAGGTAATTATAATGGAACCATTGGTTTCGTTATTAGCGTTGGCTCTTCCACTCAGATGTAAGGTACCATCGGCTTCCAGATTGACCGTATAGTCTGACGGTACGTTATTACACTCTACCTGAACCTTATCAATATTATCATATTTAATAACAATGGAATGGGTTAATGCATCCAGCTCCAAAGCAGTTACATTATCAAAAGTATTAACAGCAGGTGTAGTTTGTGAAGTATTGTTGTTAGTTTCATTAGTGTTGTTGGTATCGTTCATCTGTTGATTGTTATTTTTGTCTGTGACATTATTGTTGGAATAAGCACGAACCCCATAAAAAATTGCAATTAGAGCGACAATGGCAGCGATGGCAATAAGACAGACGGTAAGCCAGTTACTATTTCTTTTTTCGTTATTCATTGTAGTGTATACCTCCAAATATATTTTATTTACTAAATATTCCCCAAAAAAAGAAAACTATTCAGATGATAATAAGAGGAAAAGACCGCGATTGAAAAAAGTACAACTTAAGTTGTGCGGGGATGTTTTACGATTATTTTTGGTTACTTTTGACAAAAAACAGAAGGAAAAATTGTTGTTTTCACAAGTTGAATTTTTAAAATCTACGTGTTATAGTAAGTGAAAGCATATATTTCTACTTATCTTGCTTGTAAAGCGATCTATATATTCTATATATACATTTCAGAAAATCTATGCTTTATCAATCATTTCAGACAAAGCAGGAGATTTTCGGAAGGGGGACTCCTGCAATATAAGGAGGACAACCTATGGAAGATATTAAGGTAGAAAGAACTTACAAGGACAAACTCTTTCGTTTTATTTTTAAGGAAAAGGATAAGCTTTTGAGCCTGTATAATGCAGTGAACAAGAGTAATTATACCAATCCGGATGAACTGGAGATTGTAACCTTGGAAAATGCAGTATACATGAATATGAAAAATGATTTGGCATTTTTGATAGGCGACTGGCTGAATATCTATGAACATCAGTCAACGGTGAATCCCAATATGCCACTTCGTAATCTTATCTATGTAGCAAAAGAATATCAGAAATTAGCAGCAGAGAAATCACTTTATTCCACTGTACCAATCAAACTGCCGACACCGAAGTTTATTGTGTTCTATAATGGAACAAAAGAACAGCCAGAGCAGTATATACAGCAGTTGTCAGATTCTTATGTGAAAGCAGCAGAATCCATAGATTTGGAACTGACGGTAACAGTTTATAACATTAATTATGGTTGCAATGCAGAATTATTAGAAGCTTGTCAGACTTTGAAGGAATACTCTTTGTGTGTAGAGAAAATACGAACTTACATAAAGATATTACCGTTGGAAGAGGCAGTAGACCGAGCTATTGAAGAATGTATCAAAGAAGGAATATTAAGAGACTTTCTGCTAAAGTATAGAGCGGAGGCACGAGATATGTGTATATTTGAGTATGATGAAGAATCTGAAATTGCAAAGATTAAGAAAATGGAACGAGAAGATGAACGCGAAATCATGCTAAAGGAAATCGAGAAAA
>CAYTGQ010000068.1:0-11137 GCA_964437345.1 uncultured Lachnoclostridium sp.
TTGATGAAAATGAAATCAAAAAGAGTATGGTAGGAAGAGAGATTACTGGAAATTACTATAGAGCGGATTTTGACGGATATGATGAAAAGGATGTGGTATTAAAAGCAAAAAATATCACAACATTAGCAGATGTAATCAATTTTTCCATGGAGCTTCACAGGGGAGAAATTCTTGGAATTGGCGGACTTTCCCACTGTGGAATGCATAGTGTAGGACGAGCACTTTACGGTTTGGAAGACCTGGTAACCGGAGAGGTAATTCTTACAGAGGGTAATAAGAAAATCGATAAACCGGGAACGGCCATGAAGGCAGGCTTAGGATATGTTTCTAAGAATAGAGATACGGAATCATTGGTTCTGGCAGCAAGTATTAAGGATAACATAGCCAGTGGCGGATATGATCAGAATACAACAGCCGGTTTCCTGATTTTTGATAAAACAGAAAAGAAATTTGTAAAAGAGCAGATTGATTCGCTAAGTATTAAGTGTGCGTCTCCAAATCAGTATGTACAATATCTTTCCGGCGGTAATAAGCAGAAGGTTGTATTTGGAAAATGGGTTGGACGTGGTTCAGATATTCTTATTTTGGATTGTCCTACACGAGGTGTAGATATTGGAGTTAAGCAGGCAATGTATCAGCTGATTTATCAGATGAAAAAAGAAGGAAAGTCCATTGTTATGATAAGTGAAGAACTGTCAGAGCTTATCGGTATGTGTGACCGTCTCATCATTATGAAGGATGGAAGACAGGCTGGAGAATTTATGCGTAGTGAAGGCCTTCGTGATGATCAGATTATCAATTGCATGATTTAATGGGAAATAAGGAGAATGACAATGGAAGAAAAGAAGAAAGTTAATTTTACAGTTATATATGATAAATATATAGCAAGGCTTTTACCGGTTATCAGCTTGGTATTAATGGTAGTTATTTTTGGAATTTTGACAGATGGTAAATCTTTGGCGTTAAAGAATCTGAATAACTTATTGAATCAGGGAGTTATTACAGCGGTAGTAGCAACAGGAGCCTCTTTTATATATGCTTCTGGTTCCTTTGATATTTCTTTGGGTTCTGCAACGGCAGTCAGTGCTATCGCAGGAGCAACTGCTTACAACTATACAGGTTCTATACCGGTTATGTTTATAGTATGCGTTTTGACGGCTATGGTGATTTTAGGCTTTAGCAGTATATCAAGTACATTATTAAGACTTCCGGTATTTATTGTAACAATTGTTATGATGAGTGTACTTTCTGCATTGCAGGAGCTTTTGCTAAAGGGTCAGAGTTTAAGTGTGGACCGAACATTTTTAAAACCATTGGAAAGTAATGGTATTAAGTATGTGGTATTTTTAGTATTTTTCCTGTTCTGTGTTGTGTTATTTCATTTCACAAGATTTGGACGTGGTCTTAAATTAATGGGTGGTAATCGCAATACTGCAGAACAGACCGGTATACCAATTGCAAAATATACAATTTTAGCTTTTATGGTAGCGGCAATTGGTGTAGGACTTGGAGCAGCACTAACTATTATACGTTCCGGTTCTATTTCCAGCACTACAGCAAGTTCCTTGGGTATGGATGTAATGATTGCTATTGTATTAGGTGGTATGGCAATTTCCGGTGGTGCTAAATCTTATATGTATTCAGCTACAATAGGTACAATTTTGGTATATATGCTTAATAATGGACTTACTATTATGCGAGTGGATAATGGAATTATCCAGGCAGTCAGAGGTGCTTTATTCTTAGTATTAATCTTATTGGCAACAAAGAAGCAAAGACTTCTGCCACGTTAAATACGGTGTTAATTCGGAAACGAATAATACATAGAATTATTAAACTTTACGAGGAGGTTTACAACATGAAAAAAAGATTATTAGCTTTAGCAATGGCAATGGTTATGGTTATTGCAACCATGCTGACAGGCTGTGGAAGCAGTGAAGAAGCTTCTACAGGAGAAGACACAACAACCACTACAGAAGAAGGCGGAGAAGCAGGTGCGGAAGCTCCAGAACAGATTACAATTGGTGTAATGTGCTACTCTACAACAGATGCAGAAATTCTTGCATTTAAAGATTACTATGTAAATTATTTGGCAGACAAATTAAATCTTGACTTCATTTACTCAGAAGAACTTTCTACAGTAGAAGCAGAGCTTGCATTTATTGAAAATATTGCAGCAGCAGGTGCAGTAGGTGTTCTTGGTTCCTTTACTGACATTGAAGCAGGTATGGATAAGTGTGAGGAATATGGTATTTATTACATCGTTTCTGCTGGTATCGTAGGTGAAGAAGATTTCGCAAAAGTAAAAGATAATCCATATTTTATCGGATGTACAGGTCCTACTTCTGAAGCTGAAAAAGAAGCAGGAAGAGAAATGAGTGCTTACTTTGCTTCTCAGGATACAGAACAGACATTTAACTACCTTATTGTATCCGGTGGTGTAAATATGGGTAATGAAATGCACTCTGCCCGTGTAGAGGCTATGTTAGAAGAATTACAGGCACAGTATGGATGTACATTTGAAATGCCTATCGAACAGATGGTATTTAGTGCAGAGCCAATCAGAGTAGAATCAGATAAAAATGTAGCAGTTTATATGTACCCAGGCTATCCAATGTCTGATACATGGTTCTCAGGTCTTGCTACAGTATTAATGTCTGGACAGTATGATGTTGTTATGAACGTTATGTCTGCAGTTGGAACTACAGCTACATTAGTAGATGAAGCTGAAAAAGCAGTTGGTAAGAATATTTTAGTAGGAACAGTTGACTGTTTCACAGAGGCTAACTATGCAGCATTTAATGCAACAGATTCTACAGGTGATGTTACAATTAACTATATTGCTGGTAAGTACGGCTCAATTGTTGGTCCTGCATTAGCAGCATGTATTAACGCAGTTTATGGTGATGGAGATGCATTAAAGAACAATGGTGAACCATTCTCTCTTCATATGGGTTACTGGATTGCTACTTCTCAGGAAGAATACAATGAATTATGGGCAATGGTTGAAGATGAAAGTCAGATTGCATATAGTGCAGATGATTTAAAATCAGTTATCAAATATTACAACCCAGATGTAACTTATGAAGATTTTGTAGCATTAGTAGGTGCTTACAGTGTAGAAGACGTAAAAGCACGTCGTAGCGCTCAGTAAGAGTAAGAAAGTTAGGCAAATGGATATAAACGCCGGATTTCCAAGATTGGGAGTCCGGCGGATTCCTAAAGCAGAAAAGAGGATACTATGAATCAAAAAGTGAAAAATTTAGTCTACAGCCTGATAGGTCCGGTGGCAGTATTCCTTTTAATGGAAGTGTTATGTTATACAAATGTAGGTCTGCATTTGATTGGAAGAAGTGCAGATGTGACAAACTTTATACGAAGCCTTGCTATGACATTTTGTACTGCGATGGCATTATCCTGTAATATTACTTCCGGCAGAATGGATTTCTCTGTAGGTGCGATTATGGTAACAGGACCAATTATCGGAGGCAATCTTGCAATGCAGCTGGGACTGGGTGGTGTAGGAATTCTGGTTCTCAGTATCATTGTTTCCATAGCATTATCATCAATTGTAGGATTATTGTATGTAAAAACAGGTATGTCTCCAATTGTATTATCACTTGGTATGGCATTAATGTATGAAGCTTTGGGTTATAAAATGAATGATTCTACAGGGCTTCGCCTTGCAAATACAGAAGAAATTGTTATTTTATCAAATAAATATTTTCTGGCAGTGGTTATATTAATTGTTTTAGCATTAATGGTATTCATATTCCAGAAAACACAATTCGGATATCATTACCGTGCATTGATGGTAGGTCAGGCAACTGCAGTAAATGCCGGTGTGAATGAAAAAATCAATGCAGTTTTATGTTATGCAATCTCTGGTGGCTTGATTTCTATAGCCGGAGTTGTAAAAGCAGCTTATCAGGGAACTATGTCACCTGAACTTGGACTTGCGTCTGTAGGTACTATTTTCTCATCTATGCTGCCAGTATTCTTAGGAGGATTTTTAGGAAGATTCTCCAATGATACACTTGGAATTTTTCTGGGGTCTATCATGCTTGCCTTTGTAAATTTAGGTATGTCAACAATAGGTGTTTCCCAGACAAAGCAGACATTAATATCAGCAACGATTCTTTTGGTATTCCTGATTTTTAGTAATAATACACAGGTAATACTGGAAAGAACTATTAGAAAAGAAAGAAAAGCTCAGGCATTAAGCGAGCAGGCTTAAGAGCTATTACATATAGAAAGAAGGATTATTATGGCCAATTTGGAAGTATTAAAGAAGAAACCGTTTTTCTTGGATGAAAAACAGCTTACATGGGTAAAAGAAACATTAGAGCATATGACAGAGGAAGAAAAAATCGGTCAGCTCTTCTGCTTAATTACTTATACTAGTGATGAAGGATATCTGAACATGTTAGCAAACAAATTTAAAATTGGTGGTATCATGGGTAGAACTATGAGCACAGATGAAGTTTGTGAAACCGCAAATATTTTGCAGAAATGTTCCCAAATTCCTCTTTTAATTGCAGCTAACTTTGAGGCTGGCGGTGATGGATTAGTAAAAGAAGGTACTAATATTGGACCTAATCTTCAGATTGGTGCCTGCAATGATCCGAAAATGGCTGGTAAACAGGGCTATGTATGTGCAAAGGAAGGTTTGGCGGTTGGTGCTAACTGGGCATTTGCACCGGTTATTGATATCGATAGAAACTTCCGTAATCCAATCATGGCAACCCGTTTATTTGGTTCAGATGAAAAACTGGTAGCAGAATGTGGTAAAGCATATACAGAAGAAGCACAAAAGCTTGGCATGGCAGTATCCATTAAACATTTCCCAGGCGATGGTGTAGATGAAAGAGATCAGCATTTAGTTACAAGTATAAACTCTCTTTCCTGTGAAGAATGGGATAAGACCTTTGGTGAAGCATATAAAGCATCTATTGATGCCGGTGCACTTACGGTAATGGCAGGACATATTATGCAGCCTGCTTATTCCAGAAAATTCTGTCCGGGAATAAAAGATGAAGATATTATGCCTGCAACTTTGGCACCAGAGCTCTTAAATAACCTGTTAAGAGAACAGCTTGGTTTTAACGGAATGATTGTAACAGATGCGACCACTATGGCAGGTATGTGTATTCCAATGGATCGTCGTCTTGCAGTACCTACCACAATTGCATCCGGCTGTGATATGTTCCTATTTACAAAGAATTTGGAAGAAGATTATCAGTTTATGACTGATGGTGTGAAAAATGGAATTATTACAAAAGAACGTCTTGATGAGGCAGTTATGAGAATTTTAGGCGTAAAGGCAGCACTTCATCTTCCAGAGAAAAAGGCAGATGGTTCTATTTTTGTTTCACCAGAAGAAGCAAAGAAGGTTATAGGCTGTGAGGAGCATAAAGCAATTGAAGCAGAATGTTCTGACAGAGCGGTTACTTTAGTAAAGAATAAACAGGGTCTGATTCCGATGAAAGTGGAAGAATATAGAAGAGTTCTTCTGTATCCGTTGGCCGGTGGAGAAAGTGCTTTTGGCGGCGGAGGCGAAGATGTAGCTACAGAGATGAAAAAAGCATTGGAAAAAGAAGGCTTTGAGGTTACTGTATTTGAACCATCACCAGGCTTTGAAGGTTTGGCGAAACCAATGAGTGATATTACGGAAAATTATGATTTACTTCTTTATGTAGCAAATCTGGCAACTAAGAGTAATCAGACAACCGTTCGTATTGAATGGGCACAGCCTATGGGTGCTAACTGTCCAAATTTCCAGACAGTAGTTCCAACCATGTTTATTTCCTTTGCTAATCCATATCATCTAATTGATGTACCAAGAATTCGTACATTTATTAATGCATATAAGTTTAAGCCTGCAAACATTCAGGCTGTTATTGATAAGATGCTGGGACGTAGTGAGTTTAAAGGTGAAAGTCCTGTAGATGCTTTCTGTGGCATGTGGGATACAAGACTCTAGGAGAAGGAAGGGCGAAAAGTAAGATGAAGCATAAAGGATTATTATTCGATTTAGATGGGGTTATCGTAGATACAGCGAAATATCATTATCTGGCATGGAAAGAGATTGCAGGAGAACTTGGAATTGATTTTACCATAGAAGATAATGAGAGATTAAAAGGTGTAAGCCGTATGCGTTCTTTTGAGATTATTCTTGAAATTGGCGGAAAAGAGATGACAGAAGAGGAAAAAGAAGAATGGTGTACAAAAAAGAATGAAGTGTATCTTACCTACATCCGTAAGCTGGAAGAAAATGAAATATTACCGGGTGTTAGAGCCTTTTTAGAAGACGTAAAGAAAAAAGGATACAAAATTTCCCTTGGCTCTGCCAGTAAAAATTCTAATTTGATTTTGGAACGTCTTCGTCTTACTGAGCTTTTCGATGGAATTATTGATGGTACAAAAACAAGTAAAGCGAAACCAGATCCAGAGGTCTTTGTATTAGGAGCAAAGGAACTCGAATTTGACTGTGAAGAATGTATTGTATTTGAGGATGCAGTAGCAGGGATTGAAGCGGCACATGCTGGTGGAATGCAGGCAGTGGGAATTGGAAGCAAAGAACGTCTTCCGGAAGCAGATTTTAATATGCCGGGCTTTGAAGGAATTACCATCGAAGAAATAGAAGAAGCATTAGCTAAGTAAAAACATAGCTTAATGAGGTGGATTATGAAGATTACGAATATAAAAATCAATGGAATATTGAACCCACTGGGATTTTCTTATGACCATCTGGTATTGTCTGCAAGAGTTACAGATACAAAAGCAAAAAAGCAGACAAAGGCTAGAATAGAAGTAAGTGAAACAGAAGATTTTTCTCAGCTGGTATATGAAAGGGAAGCTTCTGATATCGACCTTGCAGGGGAGGAGCTTTCCTTTCCTGTTATTCCGAGAAACCGATATTTTGTAAGGGTTTTTGTGTGGGGAGATAATGGGGAATGTGCAGTCAGTGAGTCAGCTTATTTTGAAACTGCTAAAATGGATGAAAAGTGGGAAGGTAAATGGATTACAACAAGAAAAGAAGATACCTTTCATCCTGTATTTTCCAAGAAGTTTTCCTGTAACAAGAAGGTAGCATCAGCAAGAATTTATATATGTGGTTTAGGCTGTTATGAAGCATATTTGAATGGGAATAAATTAGGTGAAGATTATCTGGCACCATTTATTCATGATTATAATGAAGAACAGCAATACCAGACATACTCTATGACAGAGTATCTGAAAAATGAAAATGAAATAAAAGTAATTTTAGGAAATGGCTGGTATAAGGGAGAGTTCGGTCTAGAGCACAAGAACTGTAATTATGGGGAAGAGTTTCTTTTAATTGGAGAACTTCATATTAAGTATGAAGATGGCAGCGAAGAAGTGATTCCAACTGATGAAACATGGAAATATCAGGGATCTGATATTGAAGACAGCGGTATTTATTTTGGTGAAGTATTAAACAGACAGCTTTGGAAGGATAAAGAAAATCTATGGAAAAAAGCTGTTTATGCAGAAAAAGGAACAGGAAGTCTGGTGGCAAGATATTCTGTTCCGGTGAAGGCAATGGAAGCAATTAAACCGGTAGAACTTATTTATACGCCTGCCGGTGAGATTGTATTGGATATGGGACAGAATTTTGCCGGTTATGTGGAATTTGAAGTGGATTGCATGCCGGGGAAAAAAATTGTACTGGATTTTGGCGAAGTGCTTCAGCAGGGTAATTTCTACAGGGACAATTATAGAGAGGCAAAAAGTCAGTTTGTATATATCAGTAAGGGCGGTTATGAAAAGGTAAGACCACATTTCACATTTTTTGGTCTGCGTTATGTAAAAATAACGGGGTGGCCGGGAGAAGTAAAGCCAGAGGCATTCACAGGCTGGGCTGTTTATTCGGAAATGGAAAGAACCGGTTATATCGATACCTCCGATAAAAAGATAAACAGACTTTATGCTAACAGTGTATGGGGATTAAAGTCTAATTTCTTAGATATGCCAACGGATTGTCCGCAACGAGATGAAAGAATGGCTTGGACGGGAGATGCGCAGGTTTTTGCCGCAACGGCGTCTTATCATATGGATACCAGAGCCTTTTACTATAAGTTTATGCGTGATTTAAGACGCGAACAGGATAAATGTTTTGGTGGTATACCAAATTATCTTCCTAATATGGGAAATCTGTCCGGATGTGGAAGCGTATGGGGGGATATTGCAACGATTCTTCCTGCTACCCTTTGTGAAATGTATGATAATAAAGCAGATTTCCAAATGGAATATAAAATGATGAAAGACTGGGTGGATTATATTCATCAGGAAGACATTAAACATGGTGAAAATAACCTTTTCAATTTTGGATTCCACTTTGGAGACTGGCTTGCTCTTGATGGTATTACGGAACAAAGCTTTAAAGGAGGAACAGAGGATACTTTGGTAGCTTCTGTTTACTATTATCATTCAGCTATTTTGACAAAAGCTATGGCAGAGCGGCTTGGGGAAACAGAAGACGTAAAATATTACGCAAATCTGGCAGAACGAATCAAAGAAGCAATATATAAGGAGTATTTTACTCCAACAGGGCGTCTTGCAATGGATACGCAGGCAGCATATATTATCTGTCTGAAGTATGGGCTTGCTCCAAATAAAGAAAAATTGCTGGAGGGCTTCCGTAACCGATTAAAAAAGGATTGCTATAAGATAAAATGCGGTTTTGTAGGAGCACCATTACTTTGTACTACATTATGTGAAAATGGTATGGAAGAAATGGCATATCATTTCCTTTTTGAGGAAGAATTTCCAAGCTGGTTATACAGTGTAAATTTAGGTGCAACAACAATATGGGAGCGTTGGAATTCTCTTTTGCCAGACGGAACCGTGTCAGGTACAGGAATGAATTCATTTAACCATTATGCCTATGGTTCGGTTATGGAATTTGTATATAAGTATGTAGTTGGAATCCGGCCATTAGAAGCAGGCTTTAAGAAAGCAAAAATTGCACCTGTCATAACGGGACGTTTCCGATATGTAAAGGGTAGCTTTGCCTCACAGGCAGGGAATTATGAGTGCCATTGGCAGATAGAGAAAGATGGACAGGTAAAGGTAAAAGTTTCCATTCCATTTAACCGGAGTGCAGTTGTATGTCTCCCAGGTTATTCAGAAGGTGAAATGGAGCTTACAGCAGGCGATTATGAATTTTCATACTATCCGGAAAAAGATTATAGAAAGCCTTATGGAGAGACTACATTTATCGGTGAACTTTCAAAAGATGGGGAAGCCTTGGAAATATTGAAAAAATATATTCCACAGGCTTATGGAATGGCACTTTCGCAGGATAAGGAAAACTTGAGTCTTAGATTATTTGAATTAAAATGGATGTTTTATATGGGAATTGTACCGGAAAATGTGGAAAAAGCCATTGAGGAATTGAAAGAACTGGTACGTTTTCCATACAATAAATACGAAGCAAAATAAGAAAGACAGAAAATTAGAAGGAAGGCGGAGAAAAATGAGAAAATATGAAATGAGTCAGGTAGAAAGCCTACATAACTGTAATAAGCAGATAACTGAAAATGGTCTTACGATTCAGTTAAAGGTTACACCAACAGCCCAAGATGGATTTATGGATCATCATGAAAAGGCATGTCTTAATAATAACTGGGTAGCTGGAGATGATGACGGAAGACCGGCTCCTCCGCGAGAAATCTTAATTCCAATTATCAGAGAGAATATGGGATTTCCTAATCGTTGCCTGAATACAGAAGAGATGATTACTAAATGTGAGGAGTTAACTTTTGAAGGTAACAAGGTAGAACTCTGGAGATATTATAAGAGAAGAAGTCAGGATAAGGCACGTCCATGCCTGTTCTTTATCCATGGAGGCGGCTGGATTGGCGGCAGTGTATATACAGTGGAAAATGCATGTAAGCTGGTAGCGGAAATGGCAGATGCTGTTGTGTTCAATATTGAATATTCACTGGCACCGGAAAAACCATTTCCAAATGGATTTAATGACTGTTATTATGCATTAAAGCATGTATATGACCATGCAGAAGAATATGGTATTGATAAAGAAAGAATTACGGTAGCCGGAGACAGTGCCGGTGGTAATCTGTCTGCAGCACTTGCTCTTCGTGCAAGAGATGAAAAAATACCAATGATTTCAGGCCAGTTTTTGATTTATCCATGCTTAGTTTTTGGCGAAACAGTACCAGAAGGCTATAATTGGACAATGGACGCTTATAAGATGGCAGAAGAGGACAGACCAATTATTGAACCAATGCTTGGTCTTGGAAGACCGGGCAAGGTAGAAAACGACCTGATGAAAGGTTGTTATGTAAAGAGTGAAGAAGAAGCTCAGAATCCATATATCAGTCCAATGCTTGCCAAGTCCCACGAAAATCTTCCAAGAACAGTAATTGCATTAGCAGAGTTTGACGGATTACGTCTACAGGGAGAGTTTTATGGAAAACAGTTAGAAAAAGCAGGAGTTCCGGTAAAAGTATACCGCTATACAGGTATGACACATGCCTTTCTTGATCGTCTTGGTTTTGTACCACAGTGCGAAGAACTCTGCATGGAAATTGCAGCTTTTGTAAAAGGGGAATAATTTTTATGGAAATTGTGATTCTCTTGTTGAAACAGAATTTAATTATGCTGATATATTTACTGGTGGGATATTTTCTGTTTAAAAAGAAGCTGGTTAGTAAACAGGGGAGCGGAGATATTGGACGGATGCTCTTATATGTTGTGATGCCGGTAGCAATCATAAAGGCTTATGCAGTAGAGTTTTCGCCAGAACGATTGGAAGCGCTTATCATTTCCTTTGTAGCAGCAACACTTTCTCTGTTATTATCTATTGTAGTCAGCAGACTGGCGTTTGAAAGCGATGATGGAACGGAACGGTTTGGTGTAGCTTTTTCTAATGCCGGTTTTATTGGTATCCCATTAGTTCAGATGGCACTTGGGACAGAAGCAGTATTTTATGTTTCATCTTTTGTTGCTTTGTTGAATATTCTACAGTGGACTTATGGAGTAGTTGTTATGACTGGTGATAAAAGTGTGATTTCTCCTGAAAAGGTTAGGACTAATCCAATTGTTTTAAGCTTTTTGATAGGAATAGCATTGTTTTTATTGCCAGTAC
>CAYTGQ010000069.1:0-1656 GCA_964437345.1 uncultured Lachnoclostridium sp.
CTTATGGCAGGAAGGACATACTGCTCATGCAACAGCAGAAGAAGCTGTAGAACGTACAGAGCAGATGTTAAATCTTTACGCGGATTTCTGCGAAGAAGTATTGGCAATGCCTGTTGTAAGAGGCCGTAAAACAGAAAAAGAAAAATTTGCAGGTGCAGAAGCTACTTATACAATCGAAGCTTTAATGCATGACGGAAAAGCTTTACAGTCAGGTACAAGCCACAACTTTGGTGATGGATTTGCAAAAGCATTTGGAATCCAGTATACAGATAAAGAAAATAAATTGCAGCATGTACATCAGACTTCATGGGGTATGACAACACGTTTAATCGGTGCCGTTATCATGGTTCATGGTGATAATTCCGGTCTTGTACTTCCACCAAGAATTGCTCCAACTCAGGTTATGATTGTTCCAATCATGCAGAAAAAGGAAGGCGTTCTTGAAAAAGCAGAAGAAGTTAGAAAGACATTAGCTTCTAATTTCCGCGTTAAAGTAGATGATTCTGATAAGAGTCCAGGATGGAAATTCAGCGAACAGGAAATGCGTGGCATCCCAGTTCGTATTGAACTTGGACCAAAGGATATCGAACAGAATCAGTGCGTTATCGTAAGACGTGATACAAGAGAAAAGATGGTTGTTTCTTTAGATGAAGTAGAAAGCAAAGTAGGAGAAATCCTTGCTGCGATGCAGACAGAAATGTTAGAAAGAGCAAGAGCACACAGAGATGCACATACTTATGAAGCTAAAAATTACGATGAATTCAAAGATACTATCGCTAATAAGCCAGGCTTCGTAAAAGCTATGTGGTGTGGTGATGAAGCTTGCGAAATCAAGATTAAAGAAGATACAACAGCAACATCTCGTTGTATGCCATTTGCACAGGAACATCTTGCAGACACTTGCGTATGCTGTGGAAAACCAGCTAAGACTATGGTTTACTGGGGTAAAGCATACTAAGATTAGCAGGAATAAAGAAATAAGAGATATGCAAAATCCTTGGGACATACTTCCCAAGGATTTTATGCTTTTTAAACGTATTACCTATTTTATTGTAATAGAGCGTACCATGTAATCAGTAACTTCTAAAATAGTTGGTTCAGTTGGAACTTCAATATGATTATCAATACCTGTAACAAGGAACATGTAATTGTCAATAATCATAGTGTAAATACTTTGAGAGCAATTGACAGGTGCACCATCTACGGTTGCATTTACAGTATATGAATACTTAAAGGCAGTTCCGGCATTGGTTGGAACATCTTCTGTGATGAAATCAGTGATAACAGGTTAGTATAACCTTTGCTAACTAATTCTGCCAGAATAGCTTCCTCGGTTATGCTTGGAGCAAGACCTTCCTTTACAGTCGCATAATCAGGAGCTTCTTCTCCTGTTTCCACATACATAAACATAATTGCAGAGGTGCTTTCTTCTGTAAGTCCGGTAACATACATATAAGTACCTGTTTCAGAAATAGAAGCCTGATACCAATCCTTAGGAGCAACAAAGCTGACTTTTTCAGAAATTACTTCCTTTGCTGTAAATGGAGCTGTTGCTAAAGCTGGATTATCAGCTGCTTTAACAGTAATAGTACATTTTAATGTTTTGCCTGCCACTTTAGCGGAAATAGTAGCCTTGCCAACTGCTTTTGCCTTTAC
>CAYTGQ010000069.1:1756-11114 GCA_964437345.1 uncultured Lachnoclostridium sp.
CTTTTGCCTTTACAACTATTTTCCAAAAAACTATAATAGATTTAATGGGACAGCTATGGATTGGCTTCATCCATAGCGAAATCATAAAGAGAGAGTATAAAGGTAAAAGGAGGAGTATTATTATGAGAAAACAAAAATGGCAACAGGCAGTCAGTATGCTTCTGGTAGCAGTAATGCTTCTTGGTACGCTGATTATGCCACAGACAGTGTCAGCATCAGAACAAAAGGGAAATGGTAGTAATCAAGGTTTTTATGGAGCTAATATTTTTGAGAATAATAATCTTGAAAAACTGCTGAATCAGGAATCTGAGTACAATGTTACCGAAGAGGAAGTGGCAGAAGTTGAGAAGGCATACGAGGAAGCACAGAGTAATGTGATTCGTCCAATGTCTGGCAGTAATGCCATAGTTGCAGATTTTGCACAAAAGAAAGCGACGATTTTGACAGCACTTTACGGACTGGACAGTATACAGTATGCCCTGATTGAAGATGGAGAAATTACAGTGGCAGGTACTTCGGGTTACAATAATAAAGAAGAAAAACAGGAAGTAAAAACGTCTACCATGTATGGAATTGCATCTATCAGCAAGATGTTTACGACAACTGCTGTATTGCAGTTGGTGGAAGCCGGAAAAGTAGATTTAGATGCGCCTGTTACAACATACATTACTGATTTTAAAATGGCGGATGAACGTTATAAAGATATTACAGTAAGAATGTTATTAAATCATTCGTCCGGAATTATGGGAGGAAGTCTGAATAATTCTCTGTTATTTGAGGATAATGATACATTAAATCATGACCAGTTATTAAAATCCTTATCAACACAAAGATTAAAAGCCAATCCGGGAGACTATTCTGTATATTGTAATGATGGATTTTCCCTTGCGGAAATTCTTGTGGAAAGAGTGACAGGGCAGACATTTTCTGAATATGTGGCAGAAAATATTACAGGACCTTTAGAGTTAACTGGAACAAAGAGTCCACAGGACAGCTTCAAAACAACTAAGCTGGCAGGAATTTATGAAGGTAAGACAAAGCTTCCGGCAGAAACCTTTAATTCCATTGGAACAGGCGGTTATTATTCCACAGCCTCCAATCTTTGCCGCTTTGCAGAAGTATTTATGGATAGTGCAACAAAAGCAGATATTTTGACAGTAGAGTCAGTTGCAGCAATGGAAGAAAAAGCAGTTCAGGGAGCAGACTGGACAAAGTTAAATGCATTGGAAGATGGATATGGTCTGGGTTGGGATTTCGTAAATGTTTATCCATTTAACCAATATGGAATTAAAGCTGTAACAAAAGGTGGGGATTCTCTTTATTATCATGGAAGCCTGGTTGTATTACCGGAAGAAAATAAGGCAGTAGCAGTTCTTTCTTCTGCAGGCAGCAGTACAATTGACCAGATTTTTGCATCTGCAATTTTAATGCAGGCACTTTATGAGGATGGAACAATTACAGAGCTTCCTTCAGGAACACCTTCTTATGGTGCACCGGTAAGACAGACGATTCCAATTGAGCTGGCACATTATAAGGGTTACTATGCTACAATGGGCGGAATTCTGGAAGTAGAAATGGACCCAACCGGGATTTTAACTTTAAGTAACGTATATGATAGAAGAAGTCAGGTACAGCTGATTTACACAGGTAATGGTAAATTCCGTGATGCGACAGGACTCAATGAATATCAATTTGTTACAGAAGGTAATGGAGAGATGTACTTATGGGGTGGCGGCTATGCAACCCTGCCGGGAATTGGGACTTATTTTGGAGAATATTATCAGGCTCAGAAAATTGATGACAATATCATCAGTGAAGATGTAAAAGAAATCTGGAAAGAGCGTGTTCAGAAGCAATTCTTTATTATCAATGAAAAATATTCATCTGTGTATTACATCAAGAGTGGAGCTTTTGTAAGTCTGGCACTTTCTGAAAAACCAGAGGGTTACATGGCATACTCTGAAATAAAAAATGCCAGCACAGCAGTAACAGATATTCTGCTTCCGGGTATGATTGGAAGAGATTTGCAGGATTACACTTTCTATACAGAGGACGGTATAGAATATGCACAGGTTCAGGATTTTGTACTGATATCGGAAGATGGTGTAAAGACACTTTCTTCAAAGGATAAATATAATATCACAATTGGTAAAGACGGATACGCAAAATGGTATAAAGTAGGCAAGAAAACAGCAGGAAAGACCATGAAGGTTACAGTACCTGAAAATGGAGCTTATGCTGTATATGATGCCAATGGTATATGCCAGACCCATTCTTATGTATCTGGTAAGACAAAGATTAAGCTGCCAGAAGGCGGATATGTTGTATTTGCCGGAGATGCTAAGGCAAAATTTACAGTCAAAATCAGTAAAAGTAAATAGCCTCAGCAAATAAAGGAAAGCAACAGTGAGACATAAATAGCAGTAAAGGAACAAGGACAGAGGTGACAGGATGACAATGCAGGTGCCTGAAAAGGTAGATTATATAATTAGTATTTTAATGAAAAATGGATATGAAGCCTATGCAGTAGGCGGCTGCGTAAGAGATTCCATTCTTGGCAGAAAGCCGGAGGACTGGGATATCACTACTTCTGCCAAACCAGAACAGGTAAAGGCATTGTTTCATCGCACCATTGATACAGGAATTCAGCATGGCACAGTAACTGTCATGTTGGATAAAGATGGTTTTGAAGTGACTACTTATCGAATTGATGGAGAATATGAAGACAGCCGTCATCCTAAGAATATTGAATTTACATCTAATCTTGAGGAAGATCTGAAACGCCGGGATTTTACCATTAATGCCATGGCATATAATTCAAAAGACGGACTGGTGGATATATTTGGCGGTATTGAGGACTTGAATAAAGGAATTATCCGATGTGTAGGCAATGCCAAAGACCGTTTTTCAGAAGATGCACTCCGCATCCTGAGGGCTGTTCGTTTTGCAGGACAATTAGGATTTTCCATGGATGAGCAGACAAAGGAAGCCATCGTAGAAATGGCACCTACTCTTAAAAACATCAGTGCAGAACGTATTCGCGTGGAATTGGATAAGCTGTTAATGGCGAAACATCCGGAACTGATTAAAGTGGCTTCTGAAACCGGAATCTGCAAAGTTGTTCTGCCGGAGTTAGACAGAATGTTAGCCCAGGAGCAGAATAATCCACATCACATTTACAATGTAGGTGACCATTGTATAAAAGCAGTTATGCTGTTTAATGAAGAGTATAAGAATTCACCGGAATATGATAAAAAGATACACTCTATTCTGGCATGGACAATGCTTTTACATGATGTGGGCAAGCCGGACTGCTATTCTGTTGATGAAAAAGGAATCGGGCATTTTTATGGACATGACGAAAAAAGTGTAGAGATAGCAAAAGCAATTTTAAAACGATTAAAATTTGATAATTATACCATTGATATTGCTACAAGGCTGATAAGATGGCATGATTATGGATTCGGCACAAAGGAATCTTCCATGAGAAAGGCAGCCAATAAAATCGGTACGGATATTATGGAGCTTTTATTTATGGTACAACGTTATGATGCATTGGCACAGAATCCGGATACCCATGAAGAAAAGCTTGCAAAGCTGGAGGAAGCAAAGGAATTGTACAGAGAAATCCGTGCAAAACAGCAGTGCTTAACCTTAAAAGAACTGGCAGTCAACGGAAGAGATTTGATGGGGGCTGGGTTTGAAAAAGGAAAACAGCTTGGTAAAATATTAGAATTTTTATTAAAAGAGGTTTTGGAAGAACCGTCTCTCAATGAAAAGGAAATTCTGCTAAAGCTGGCAAAGGATAAATATAAGAATATTTAATATATAGAATTTTGGATTACAACACAATGGTGTGACTATAGTAAAATCTCCCTAATGCAGTTGTTTTTTAATCAGGAAGAATGAAATGGAAATCCATTTCATAGAATTAAAAAGCAATGACATGTAGGGAGGTTTTTTCGTGGACAATCGATTTACGGAAGTATTAGAGGCTTATGATTTTGATATACATAATATCAGCAGAACGAGAGGGGCATTTCTAATGGACACCAGTCAGGGAATAAAACTTTTGAAGTGCCTGGAAGGCTCCGAAAAAAAGCTCCTGTTTGAAAATGAAATCACAGCCTATCTGGTTTCTAATGGCTTTGAAAATGTAGACAGCCTTGTGACGAATAAAGAAGGTAAGATTATTACCATAGACGGTCAGGGAGAAAGGTATATTGTAAAAAACTGGTTTCGCGGTGAGGGCTTTGAGCCGAAGGATAAAGGAAGAGCAGTAGAGGCGGCAGGGATACTTGGAAGGCTTCATAGAGTTTTAGGAGAAATGGAAATTAACGAGGAACTGGCAAAGCCAGAACCAATTGTCACTTCTCTGGAAAAACACACAAAGGAAATGAAAAGAGTAAGGGCGTATATTCGCAGCAAAAAACAAAAAAATGAATTTGAAGCTGCAATTATGGAAAGCTATGAGCTTTTCTATGATAAGGCATTGGCAGCCCTTGAAATTCTTGAAAAATTAGAATATGAAGAGCATAAGGTAACGCATGGAAGCTACACCTACCATAATGTGTTGTTTCATAATAGAAGCAGTGCGGTAGTAAATTTTGACAAAGCGGCAGTAGGATTTCAGATAACAGATTTATACTATTTTCTTAGAAAGTTAATGGAAAAAAATGACTGGTCCATAAATCTTGGAAAAAGCATTATCGATGAGTACCAGCATTTCTGCCCAATTGGAGAGGAGCAGTGGAAGCTGTTAACATTGCTTTTGATTTATCCTGAAAAATATTGGAAAATTACCAATCACTATTATAATACCAAAAAGTGTTGGATTGCCGGACGAAGTATGGAAAAATTGGAGGCAGTCCGTCAGCAGGAAAACAAAAAGACAAAGTTTTTGCAGGAAGTATTTTCACTTTCTTTTTAAAGGGTGTTGGTGTATACTGTTCGTGTAGGTATACAAATATGGACAGAATTACTGGCATGCATACCAGTAGAAGAAAATGATAAAATATGCCGTTATATGGCAGGATAAGGGGAACTATGAAGTACAAAAGAATTTTGATCCCATTCCTTTTTATGATAATGACAAGTATTTTGCTGACAGGCTGTGATAACAGACAAACATCGGTGCAGAAAGATACTACAGTTAAACAGTCGCCAGAAACAGCAAAAGATGGGATGGACAATTATGATACAACTGTTTTCGGTGTTGTCAAATCCATTGACAGCACTCAGGGCAGTGTCACCATTTATGATATAGAAAATCAGCTGGATATGGTATTTACCTACACCGGTGGAACTGATGTCAGAGATTCTTATGATAAAATGATTACGATGAATCAGATTGAACTGGGTGAAATTGTAAATGGATATTACTATTTTTCCAATCGTAAGCTGACGAAGCTTGCCATCAGCAGCGAGGCATGGACTTATAATGGTGTAGACACCCTGTCCATGGACCAGACAGATAATATTATTACTATTGCCAAGAAGCTCTATCAGTATGATGAGCGAATTGTCATTACAGACGGAGACAGACTTATTGAGCCAATTGATTTAAATGCACAGGATGAGCTTACAGTCAAAGGAATTGACAAATACATATATTCTATTCGCGTAACCAAAGGCCATGGTTATATTCGATTGAAAAATTATGATGCCTTTGTAGGTGGTACCATTGAAGTAGGATATGGAATTATCGTTCCAGTTGTAGAAGATATGCTGCTTGTAGCAAGAGAAGGTTCTTACAGAGTTGTCATAGAAAATGGAGAATTACAGGCAGTAAAAAATATTAATCTGTTCCGTGATGAAGAGGTAACCTTAGATTTATCAGATTACAAACCGGCAGAAGAGAGAGTCGGCTATGTAGATTTTAATATTAATCCAATTGGAGCAGATTTGTATATTAACGGTATTTTAGTTAACTATGCAGATCCGGTAAAATTAAACTATGGTGATCATGTTATCCGAGTATCCCTTACAGGTTATGAGGATTTTACAGGTATTCTGAGCATTGGAGAATCTACATCAACAGTGCGTATTAGTTTGGCAGAGGCTTCAGATTCTGACAAAGACAGTTCAAGCAGTTCCGGCAACTCCGGTAATTCATCATCAGACAGTTCGCAAGGCTCCTCTGGAACAGTTTCCAGTGGTTCTGAAGATGCAACAGCTTCCGAAAACAGTAGCAATACAACTCTGGAAGAAAGTGAACCATCTGAGGGAACAGCAACTATGGGAACTACAGAAATCGATGAAGACCACACAATTACCATTCAGGGACCGGAAGGAGCTAAGGTATACCTCAATGGTACACTGAAAGGAACAGCACCACTTACCATTCCAAAAGAAATCGGAACCCATACCATCACATTAAGTAAGACAGGATATACAACCAAAAGTTATACTGTGGAGGTAGAGAATAATGGGGAAGATATTACATTTAATTTCCCAGATATGGTAGCAGTGGCACAGTAATATTTTTTTCTTTATCAGCATAAAATAAGTGGAATACAAAAACAGAGGTTTCTTATGCAAAAAATAATTCCACTCATTTTATTAGCAGCAGTATTATTTACCGGCTGTGGTATTTCCAAGGAAGAAAGTTCAGATAAAATTTCTGATGTGGATTTTACGGTGGTAGAGGACATTGATATTCCGGATGAGGTGAAAGAAGTCATCGAAGAACGTAAGGCGAACCCATTTCAGGTGGCATTTGTAACAGGAGATGCAGCTTACATAATTGTAGGTTATGGCGAACAGCCAACAGGTGGCTACAGTATTACAGTAGATGAACTTTATCTGGCAGAGGATGGAATTCATGTAAACACAACGTTAGTTGGACCAGAAAAAGATGCCACTGTAGATTCTAATCCATCCTATCCTTATATCGTGTTAAAGACAGAAGCAACCGAGGAAGAGATTACATTTGAACCATAATACTTGAATATCAATATTTAGTATGTCGAGAAGTGACGAAAACAAGATGTAGTACCATTTTTTAATGGCATCTCTGTTTTTCGTCACTTTTGCATAATTTTCTGCACTTGATTTGTGCAAATTTACTTTGAAGTTTAGGACTAAGGTTCTAACTGAGTTGAAAATGTGCAATAAAACTTTTTGCAAAATGAATTTGAGTTGTGCAGAATGATGTGTTAAAATTCTGTCGAAAAGCGGAATTTTCAGACAATTCTTTGACATTTTTTTACTATTATGATATATTTAACGAGGCGTCATTAGGCAAATGGTGCAATTTAATAAGGGAACGGAGGCAGAAGAATGCAGCAGGCAAATATTAATCAGGTCCGCAGGGCAGTAAACAGCCACATCGGAAGTAAGGTGAGAATTCTTGCCAACAAAGGAAGACATAGGGTTGATGTAACAGAGGGAGTTATTACAGAGACATATCCAAGTATTTTTCTGATTCAGGTAGACAGCGAGGTGGAGGATAGCTTTAAGACGGTATCTTTTAGCTATTCAGACGTATTAACAAAAGATGTAAGAATGACTCTTTGCAGTTAAATCAATTTAGGATGAGGCAATAAGTCATACAAATTAAAACAGGACAGGTCACAGGAGTTCATACTTTTGCGACCTGTCTTTTTATCATATAGAAAGTGGATTCTATTTGAAAAGTCCTTTATGATGGAGCAAGTATTTTGGTCTAAATAAACTCCTCTCTGAATAAAGTGTAGTAATACCGCCGAATTTCCAAAGGCAATCATTAGAAAAACAGTAAAAATAGAAATGGATTTTTAAAGAAACAGGGAGGACAGATAGAAATGGAGTTATTGAAAAAGAATATTCATATGGACCAGATAAAATGTCAGAGTAATGTGCAGCTTACTCTGGATGATGACTATAATGTACCAGATGTGAAGCCGGATATTGAGCGGATTGTAAAGGAACAGGGAATTATTCAACTTCAGGATATTACTCCGGTTAATGGAAAGCTTCTTGTACGGGGCAGTCTGGAATTTAATATTTTATATATTGGTCAGGGCAATGGTCAGTTATTACATAATATGAAAGGTATGCTTTCATTCGAGGAAACAGTTAATATGGATAATGCCTGTGAAGAGGATTCTATCCGTGTAAAATGGGAGCTGGATGATATGACAACATCCATGATAAATTCCAGAAAAATCAATGTAAAAGCCATTGTTAGTCTGGATTTTGCTGCAGAAGATATTTTTGATGAAGAGGCAGCAGTGGGTGTAGAAGAAGGGACGGAAGTAGAATATCAGACCAGACGGGTTCCGATTACAAGTCTTTCTTTATCTAAGAAGGATACCTGCCGTGTGAAGGATGAAATTACTATTTCACTTGGAAAGCCTAATATTGCAGAAATATTGTATTCAGAATTTGAGTTACAGAATATGGATACACGATTATTGGAAAATAAGATTGCTTTAAAAGGTGATTTGAAAATATTTATACTTTATGCGGGAGATACTCAGGATCAGATGGTGCAGTATTATGAAAATCAGATTCCAATCAGTTGCATGGCAGACTGCAATGGTTGTGATGAAACAATGATCTCAGATATTGGAGTTTCTATTTTATCCGCAGATATTCAGGTAAAACCGGATGATGATGGGGAAGAAAGGGTGCTTGATATAGAAGCAGTTCTGGAGCTGGACATAAAGGTTTATGAAGAAGAGGAGCTTGAAATATTAAGTGATTTATATTCTGTAGAAGAAGAACTTGTTCCTATCAGAAAAGAAACAGGATATAAAAATCTTTTAATGAAAAATAACAGTAAAGTGCGACTTTTGGAAAGTGTATCTTTAGAGACAGGACAGCCACAAATTTTGCAAATCTGCAATGCTTCCGGTACAGTGAAAATTGATGAAAAAACCATTCAGGAAAATGGCATTTTAGTAGAAGGAATTTTGGAGGCACAACTTCTGTATATTACAGAAGACGACCAGCGGCCATTGGGAGTATTAAAAGGAATGATTCCATTTTCGCAGTTAGTAGAGGTAAAAGGAATTATGCCAAACACTGTTTATGATATCAGGGCATCCGTGGACCAATTAAATACTTTGATGGTAAGTGGGAAAGAAGTAGAAATAAAAGCATCTGTAAATCTGGATACCATTGCATTTAATGTGACAGAAGAAAAAATTATTGTTGATGTGGAAAATAAAGGCTCCCTATTGGAAAAAATTCAGAATCTACCAAGTATCGTAGGCTATATTGTGGAGGAAGGCGATACACTGTGGACAATTGCCAAAGCATTTTTTACTACAGTGGATAAAATAAAGGAACTCAATGGATTAGAACATGACAGAGTGAAAAAAGGAGATAAGCTTCTTCTTATAAAAGAAGTAAAAGGAATGTTGTAAGTTGC
>CAYTGQ010000070.1:0-9633 GCA_964437345.1 uncultured Lachnoclostridium sp.
AATTCTTCCCCACCTGCATATAAATGCCCGGTATCTCCATAAGCACTCATGCGAAACGAGGCGATTCCCTGCTCTCTTTCTTCTGTTGTAAATACTGTAACCGAAGTTGTCAATGCAACAGCATAATGCCAGAAAATCATTGGTGAAATCCCCATGAGATACGAAACTAAAACTGCCCCTACCGCATAATGACAAAACAACACAATGCGGTCATGATTACCTTTTACTACCTTGAAGTGCTTTCCCTCTCTCTGATAACCATGCTTCACTAAAAGTTCTTCAAATCCCTTGATTACTTTTCTATATTCTGTTTCGACATCATTTTTTTGCATCAATTCGGTCTTGTACCATTCATCCGTATAATAAATCGGTTCATCTGCCCATAAGGACGGCATTAAATCCCAACAGGAGCGGCTTTTTCTTCCTTCAATATCTACCCTGCCACGAAATTCATGAAGCCAGTCCAAAATTTCCGCTTCCTGATTTATCTTTTCTAAAGTATAAGAAGCTGTTTCTTTTGCCCTGCCAAGTGGTGAACAATAGCAGGCATCTATTTTCATTTTTGATAATTTTTCTGCTAATAATGCTGCTTCAATTTTTCCTTTTTCAGTTAAAGAATCATGTTCATAATCCGGGTCACCATGACGTACAATTAATATTTCCATAAACCTACACTTCTCCTATTTATTTTATATCTCAGCACTATACCTGTTATCTTTCATTATACACCTTGATAGCTTAAAAACCAAATAAAATAAGGCACTGCCATTTCCGACAATGCCTTTCCTCTCATAACACTATACTATTACCCAATCACTTCATACCCTGCTTTTTCAATTGCTGCCTTAATTTCCGCGTCGCCCACTTCTCGTTCCATAGAAACGATTACTTCTTTCTTCTTCAAGTTCACTTTTGCTGCCAGACCATCTATATCATTAATGGCTCTGACTACTCTGGCTTCACAGTTTTCACAAGTCATACCTTCTACAATAAATGTCTTTTTCGCAACCACATTCTGTAACTTTTTCTTAGGAATATATACACTTCCACTGCCACAGCAGCCACTCTTTTTCTTAAAATGCTTCATGGTCGAACTTACTCCTACTACTAATAATACGGCTAAAATTCCTATAATAATTAAATCTTGCATAAGCTCATGCTCCTTTTTTGTTAGCTTTAACTAACTATATCATACTCAAAATTATAGCATTTGTAAAGATTTTAGAACATCTTATTCCTTATTCTAAAAGGCCAAAAGGGTCCGATACTCCTATACCAGACCCTTAAAATCATATCATTTTTATTTTTTAAATTTCTTTCCAACAGCACTTCCGCTGCCTGTGATTACGCATACGTTCTTCATTATCTAATCTTACCTTCCTTCTTTAACCAAACAATTTCATCATGAATGGTTTCTGCATAAGGACGAGTTGTATAACCTAATTCTTTTCGAGCCTTGCTGGAATCAAAATTATTATTTCTTGCTAAGTTATATACAGAGAAAGTTGTCATAAGTGGCTCTTTGCCAGGCTTTGCTGTCTTTTCCATAAGTGCTGCAAGCTTATATGCAATACCAAGTGGTAAGAACTTTTTAATTGGCTTACATCCAGATTCATCGCAAACCATTTTAACGAAATTTTTAAAGGATACTGCTTCATTAGCTAAAATGTAACACTGGCCTTTTCTACCCTTGTCTGCTGCTGCAATGGTACCTGCTGCAAGGTCACGTACGTCACAAAGGTTAAATGTACCATCCATACCCATTGGCATTTCACCATTAATAATCTGGATTAAAGTACCTGTTGTTTCACCAACAGCATAATCTTCTGGTCCCATGATACCACTTGGATGAACGATGCAGGCATTTAAGCCCTGTGTTTTAACAGCATTCATAACATCCTGTGTTGCAATTGCTTTTGCACGGCTGTAGCAACCGATAACCTGGTCTTCATCAAAATAAGATACTTCTCTAATCTTTTTACCCTTTACTTCAGGAATAGCTCCAGTGCTGCTGCAGTAAACCATTTTTTTGCATTCCGGTCTTTCTAAAGCAAGCTTAATAATGTTCTTTGTTCCTGTTACGTTAACATCCATAACTAATGGATTATAATCTGGTTTTACTGTTACGATACTTGCAATATGAAGTACGATTGTTTCCATTCCTTCTGGAACAGTAAAGAAATTTCTTACAGTTGTTACATCACATACGTCACCTTCACAAATTTCTACTTCTTCTGGTAAATATTTAACTGCTTTATCACCTGGTAAAACAAAACCTCTTACTTTTTCACCACGTGCTACTAACTGTCTGCAAATTGTGCTTCCTAAAAATCCTGCTGCTCCTGTTACCAAATACATTGTGTTACTCATGACATTCTCTCCTGTTCTTTTTGTGTGATTTATTGTAATTTTTGTTTGTTCGTTGTTTACAGGTGATATCATATAGCAGGATTTTTGATAAAATGTTTGCGGATTGTTAACGAAATGTTAATAATAAAATTTTTGCTTTAAGCGATAAGCGAGGTGGAATTATGATGTTTGGACGCTTATTCCCTATCTGGGCAGTTGTATTGTTAGAATTCTGCCTTGCATTCCTATTAGAATGTGTTATGGGAAGCCCTTGCTCTTTTAAACTTGCATATAAGGTATTTGATCCAAAGACATCACATCCAGTATTGTTTGAGACAGCTATAATTTGCACCACTGTTGGATTAATGTGTCCAGCCATGAGTTTTTTAGCTGCCGTTATTTATTATCCATATTACGCTGGATTCAACGTATTTACTTTTTTAGCAAACTGGTTGGAATTAGTATGTTACAATTTCCCATTTGCATTTTTCTCACAGCTATTTTTCATTCAGCCACTTATACGTACAGTATTTAAATATCTTTTTGCAAAAGATATTCAAATACAAAAAGAATCTCAACCATCATACGAATAATTATAAAAGGGGCTGTCGCTTTAACGAATGAAATTTCGTGAAGCGGCAGCCCCATAACAGCTATCTTATTATCTATCTTCTTTTGTACATATATTTAACCACTATAGACTTTATAACGTTTCTATCGCATACAATGGAACATTTACCATCCATTCCTGTTCCCTATACTCTGACATAGAAGTGCGAACTGCATACTCTGGTTTAAATTTTTCACAATAAAACTTTAAACTTTGCGCCCTTAAATTTTCCTCTGCTTTCACCTCAATTGGAACCACGTTTTTTCCTTTTTGTATCAGAAAATCTACTTCATAATTAGATTTTTCTCCTGCGAAATAATATGGTTTGTAAGAAGTATCTGAAACTATTTGTTGCAATACATATTGTTCTGTCAATGCACCTTTAAATTCTACAAAAATACTATTTCCCTCTAATATGGACTCTGCATCTAATTCACTTAATGCCCCCAATAAGCCCACATCTAGCAAATATAACTTAAATGAAGTTAAGTCGATATATGCCTTTAACGGAACAGCTGGTTTACTCACCTTATAAACCTTTGTAATCAGTCCACAATCCTGAAGCCACTCAATTGCAAGCTCGAAATCTTTTGCTCTGGCTCCTTCTTTGATTTTGCCAAAAAAGAATTTTTTATTTTCTTTTGCAAGTTGTAAAGGAATGGAATTCCAGACCATTCTAATTCGCGGAAGTTCATTCGCTGGTGTATGTTTTCCAAAATCATTTTCATACTGTTCTAAAATAGCATTCTGCAGTTTGCGCACCTCATCATAATTCTTATGTGCGCTGAAATAAGAAACAATTTCAGGCATTCCTCCAACATAATAATAATTCTTTAGCCAAAAATTATATTTTTCTTTAAAATCTGCTATATAAGTATATTTCTTTTCTGTTATTAGTTGTGCCAATGCACCCTCGCCCATTGCCATTAAAAATTCCCTGAAATTCATTGGATAAAGTTCCATACTTTCAACTTTTCCAACTGGATAAGAAGTACCATTGTGAATTGCAACACCCAATAAGGAACCCGCGGCAATAATCGGATACTCTGGTGCATTTTCACAAAAGTATTTTAGCGACTCAAGAGCCTTCGGTGCTTCCTGTATTTCATCAAAGATAATCAAAGTGTCTTCTGGGGTCACTTCCATATGTGTTTCAATATTGATATTCATTATAATTCTGTCAATATCATAATCAGCCTCAAACACCTGCTTCATTCTTTGATTGTTATAGAAGGAGACATAGGCTACTTTCTTAAAATATGTTTTCCCAAACTCTTTCATTAACCATGTTTTCCCAACCTGGCGAGCGCCTTTCAAAATTAAAGGCTTGCGATTCTGTTTATCTTTCCAAACTGCTAGCTCATCCATTAAAAGTCTATGCATAATACAACCTCCCTCTTTTCCTTTTCAATCAATCACTTAAACAAGTTCTTTTCCTATAGTATATGTCTATTCTCATTATTTATCAACACTTTTTCCGATGCTAACTTTCATTTTAATTACATTTTTTCGCACCGTATTTCTATTTAATATACACTTTTTCGTATCTAATTCGTTATAATAATCACATTTTTTCGCACCCCAATAAAAGAAATTCCAAATATTACAAAAAATCTCTGCCTACATCCAAAAATAGGCAGAGATTTTATCTGTTATATTCTACGACTTATCCTATTCCCCTTCCAAAACTGCAAGCATTAAAATACCCACAATAATGATACCAATGAATAGGTACTGCTTCTTTGTCAATTTTTCCTTTAAGAAAATTCTGGATAATATCAATGATACAACACATACGCTTGAAAGAATTGGAGCTGCAATTGCACCATTTCCACTCATGGCATATACATAAGTCAACTGTCCGGCTGTTTCGCAAACAGCAGCTATCACTTTGTCTTTCTGCTCTGGCAGGTCAAAGCTTACACGTTTCCATTTCATAAAGGCAAATAATATCAAACCAACAATCGCAAAGGTCAACTCATAGGAGATGTTTGCTACTAATTCGATGCTTTCTTCTGTTACACCAATCAGTGGGCTTGTTTCCATTTCCAAGAAGATGATATCCAGAAAACTTCCCAACGCATCAATAATTGCGTAACAGAATGGCATAGCAAAAGCAGCAATAGCCAACTTATTTCCAAGTTTCTGTTTTCTGTTTACATCCGCACTACCTTCCATATAGCTTACACCTATAATACCGATTACAATGATTGCAATTGCAACCCATACGCTAGGTGCGATGGTTTCATGTAAGAAAATTACACACATAAGAGAGCACATTGCTCCGGCAGTATTTTCAATTGGGTCTGCTAAAGATTCCTCAATAAATCTGATTCCAAAAAAGGAACATGCCATGGATAAAATGTAACACAATGAAACTGGCAGGTAAGCAATTAGATTTCTTGGGTCATATACGATATCAGAAGTCAGCAGTGTAAATACCGCATGAATTCCCATGACTGCTCCAACTAAAACACATACTCTTAAATGATCATATTTCCTATCCTCATGGGAGCCTTTTTTATAGAAAAGTTCTGCTGCTCCCCACAATAAAGTTGTTACCAGTGTAAAAAATAACCACATAAAAATTCTCCTTTGTACTAATTTACTTTATATTAAATTATTCCGGTCATTCTGTGGTTTCTTAGGAGGTTTAATCATGGAAATCAACCATATTGGTTTACCAAAATGGTTGCCCGCTGCTTTCTGTAAATTTTTTCGCATAATTATATGACCTCCTTTTCTTTTATAATAAATAACTATTCAGAGTCCCATTCACATAGCTCTGAATAGCCATACAAATTTTACCATACAACAACCAATTATTCAAATATTTTTATTGTTAAAGCATTGATTTACTTTTTCATTTGAATTAGGGTTACTTCCTACACTTCATTCATAAAACTTATTTCAAATACATGTATTTTGTGATACACTGCATTTATATAGTAAATACAAAAATTCTACCCTAAACCAACTAATAAACCACTAAAAGGAAAGGATTAACCCTATGAACATCTTAAATAAAATCGACCTTCATTTACATATTGATGGTTCCGTAAAACCTGAAACGGTATATGAACTTTCCAGAAAATACAACATTGAACCAGAATGTAATTTAACCTTAGAAGAAATCAGAAAGTCCATGATGATTCCTGAAGGCGAATATGACCCTGACTTTTTAACCTTCAATCCACCTTTACGTGCAATGCAGACTGCGGAAGGTCTGACACGCATTACAAAAGAATTAGTAGAACGACTGGAAGCAGAAGGCTTAATCTATGCCGAACTTCGCTTCGCACCTCAGTATCATCTAGAAAATGGTATGACACAGGAAGATGCCGTCGTAGCCGCTATTGAAGGCTTAAATCAAGGTCTTGCAAACTGCAAAACGTTAAAAGCTGGGCTGATTTTATGTACTATGAATCACTGTGACCCGGCAGACAATCACGCCGAAAATATAGAAACTGTTCACCTTGCAAAAAAATATCTGGGCAAAGGTGTATGTGGTGTTGATATGGCTGGTTACGAAGAAAGAATGAGCGAATATGCCGATATTTTTGAGCTTGCTCATGAACTTCAAATTCCTGCTACTACCCACAGCGAATTTACAGTAGGTGAAGCTCTGAAATATGATACAACTCGAATTGGTCACGGCTATCAGGCTGCATTACTGCCAGAGCTGACAGAAGCAGTCATTGAAAAAGGGGTAACTTTAGAAATGTGCCCTGACAGCAGCCTTTCTTATGAATACGGTCTGACCGGTGATGAAACTCATCCATTATATGTACTTTACAAAAAAGGGGCACGAGTAACGATAAATACAGATAATCTGACTGTATTAGATACAAGTCTTGAATTTGAATATGAACTCTGTCGTAAAATGGGCTTTACCGATGAAGATATTGTGAAGATGAATAACTTCGCAATCGAAGCCTGCTTTGCAGATGAAGATACGAAGAAAGTATTGTTAGCGGTGCAGCCGCTATAAAAAACAAGTCAACAATATGCAAAGCTCCTGAACAAACCTAATTGTCCAGGAGCTTTCATTTTACTAATTACAGATTTTATCTCTCCGTCACATACACCATGTCACCAGCATGATAAATCTCAATCATGCACTCTTTCCTTGCATCGTTTACAATCAAATATCCACTATATTTCGACTGATTATATCCATAAGTTTCATCTGCAATTTCAAAATGAAATTCTGGATACTTTTCAATAAAATCCTTTAAAAACATTTTCTCACCAGTAAAGGTTCCCGTGTTTCCTGCAAAATCCAACATATAAACATAACTAAAATCCCATTCTACCCAGTTAAACTCAATATGACCTTCTACAATATCGTAAGGTTCTTCTATTTCAAACATTCCCGGGCTTACATACATTTTAATTTTATTGAAATCAGCTATTATATCAACAATATTTACATCATGTAAACGATATGGGTTGGCTTTGTTATTGCGAATTGTTTCCATGTAAATTTCTCCTTTTTCCTTTCTAGCTCTAGATATAATTGTATCATCTACCAGCTAACATTTCTACTCTTCTCCATTTTTTCCCAAATTTTGCTGCTATATCTTTCCTTTATCGAACATTTGTGTTATTATAATTGGAAAGCGATTTTTGATAGGGAGTGATTATTTTGGTTTTCGGAAAACATATTAACCATTATTACATCAAATACGGCGGTTGGCTGTTACTTGGATTGATTTCCTTAATTATGGTCGACTATTTACAACTTATCATTCCAAATCTTTATCAGATGTTAATTAACGGCATGAATGACGGCTATGTTCTAATTGACAGCATATCCGTGCCCTTTGATATGGATTTTTTGTTAGACCAGATTTGCATGCCAATGGTCCGCATTATTTTAGTTGTTGTATTTGGGCGTTTTTTGTGGCGAGTGACTATTTTTAATGCTGCTATTAAGGTAGAAACAGACCTTCGCAACAGAATGTTTGACCATGCCAAGAATTTGAGCCGCGAGTATTATCAGATCAATAAAGTTGGTAATCTGATGAGCTTATTTACCAACGATTTAGATGCGATTCAGGAGTGTTTTGGCTGGGGCTTTTTAATGTTTCATGATGCCGCATTTTTAGGCTCTTTAGCTACCATTAAAATGCTTCAGATGAACCGATTTCTGACACTTCTTGCTTTAATTCCAATGGGATTTTTACTTGCCTCCAGTACCATTGTAGGCAAAAAAATGATGCAAAAATGGGATATTCGTCAGGAAGCCTTTTCCCATATGTCAGACTTTTCTCAGGAAAGTTTTTCTGGAATTGCAGTTATCAAGGCCTTTGTAAAAGAAGCCAAAGAATTAATGGCATTTAAAAAATTAAATGTAGAAAATGAAGAAGCCAACATTGAATACACTCGTTATTCTGTTATGCTTCGTATTCTTGTTACTCTATTTGTAGAAAGTGTTATCTGCGTTATCTTAGGCTATGGTGGTTATCTGGTTTATCATGGAACTTTCAATGCCGGACAACTTGTAGAATTTATTGGATATTTTACTACCATTATATGGCCAATTATGGCGATTTCCGAACTGATTGACATGGCTTCCCGTGGAAAAGCATCTCTAAACCGTATTAGTGAACTTTTAGATGCCAAAATAGATGTTGCAGACAAACCGGATGTAAAGGAATTAAAAGATATTAAAGGTGATATTGAATTTCGCAATCTGACTTTCCAGTATCCTGATGGCGACTACAATGCCTTGGAAGATGTATCCTTTACCATTAAAGCCGGAGAAAATGTCGGTCTGGTCGGCAAAACAAGCTCTGGTAAAACCACTTTAGTAGACTTAATTCTTCGTACATATAATGTACCGGATGGTACTTTATTTATTGACGGACAAGACGTTAATACAGTTGCCATCAAAGATGTCCGTAACGGCTGTGCTTATGTACCACAGGACAATTTCCTATTCTCGGATACCATTGAAAATAACATTTCCTTTGGTACTGATGAAAAATCCCGTCCTGCTATCGTAGAAGCTGCGACCTTGGCAGATGTAGACAGCAATATCAAAGAATTTTCCCAAGGCTATGAAACCGTACTTGGAGAACGTGGTGTTACGGTATCCGGCGGTCAGAAGCAGAGAATTTCCATTGCCCGTGCTTTAATGAAAAATGCACCAATCTTAATCTTAGATGATTCGGTTTCTGCTGTTGACACAAGAACAGAAAAAACAATTCTGAAAAATCTTCGTGCAACCCGGGCCGGCAAAACAACTATTTTAATTGCCCATCGAATTTCAACCATTGAAAAAATGGACAAAATTTTATTCATTGATAATGGAAAGCTTATTGCTGTCGGAACTCATAACGAATTATATGACAGCTGTCCTGACTACAAGAAAATGGTTGATTTACAGAAGTTAGAAGAGGAAGGAGGCAATGAATAATGTATGAATATTTACCTATTATAATCGTTGGCTCCATTATTGGCGCCTTCACCATTATTTTCATCATGGCATACATTGCTCTCACTAAACATACGAAATCCCAGAGTGAAGACCGTACTATGTCCGACTCTGAACTAATCCGCCGCCTTTTAGCTTACGCAAAACCTTACTGGAAAGATTTCATACTGGTTTTCCTCATTATGATTGTTTCCATCATATATGATTTGGTGTCACCACTGATTATTGGTAA
>CAYTGQ010000070.1:9733-10995 GCA_964437345.1 uncultured Lachnoclostridium sp.
GTTACCCTGGTGAAAAACTCCATGGTTATCATCGGCGTACTGGGTGCTATGCTTGCACTGAATTATGCACTGACATTGATTATCCTTTGTTTCGTGCCATTTGTAATATTATTTACGGTTATTTTCCGTAAATTCTCCCGTAATGTACACCGTACTGTAAATGATACAAGAACCGACATTAACACCTATCTTTCTGAAAATCTTTCCGGTATCAAAATCACTCAGATTTTCAACCGCGAAGACCAGAAAATGGCTGATTTCTTGGAAAGAAGTTATAAATTACAGCGTGCAAAGCAGAACCAGATTTTTGTATTTGGTGTATTCCGTCCTATGGTTTATATGCTGAATATTTCTACCATTTTGTGCCTGTTCTATTTTGGAGCAAAAGGTTATATTAACGAAAGCGTATTGTTTGGACAGGTTATCGACAGCAGTGTTATCGTATCCTTTTATATGTATGTGTCTAAATTTTATAACCCAATCCAGACACTGGCAGAGCAGTTCGACATTTTGCAGCGTTCCTTCGCTTCCGCAGAAAAAATATTTACTATTATGGATATGGTTCCAGAAGTTGTAGATGAACCAGATGCTATGGAATTAGATGAAATTCGTGGAGAAATTGAATTTAAGGATGTATGGTTTGCTTACAAACCGGATGAATGGGTATTAAAAGGCGTTTCCTTCCATGTTGACCCAAAACAGACCGTTGCTTTTGTAGGTTCAACCGGCTCTGGAAAAACCACAATCCTGTCACTGATGTGTCGTAATTACGACATTCAAAAAGGGCAGATTTTAATTGACGGAATTGATATTAAGAAAATTAAAATTTCCTGTTTAAGAAAACATTTTGGACAAATGCTCCAGGATGTATTCCTATTCTCAGGGGATATCCGAAGCAATATCTTACTTCGTGAAGAAGGTATTTCCGATGAAGAAGTAATGGAAGCCTGCCACTATGTCAATGCAGATTCCTTTATCAACCGATTAGAAAATGGATTAGATGAAGTTGTTCAGGAACGTGGTAATAACTTCTCCGCAGGACAGAGACAGCTTCTGTCCTTTGCAAGAACTATCATTCACAAACCATCGGTTATGATTCTCGATGAAGCAACCGCAAACATCGACACCGAAACCGAATTGTTAATTCAAGACTCTTTAGAGAAAATGAAAAACATCGGAACCATGTTAATCGTTGCCCACCGACTTTCTACGATACAGCATGCAGATAATATTATTCTGTTATCTCATGGACAGATTGTGGA
>CAYTGQ010000071.1:0-10954 GCA_964437345.1 uncultured Lachnoclostridium sp.
CCATTCCATAATCTGTGTCAGTTCTTCCCAGTATGCCACTTCTTCAAATTCCATCTGTTCTACTGGTGCACCCGTAATAATCAGACCATCAAATTTTCTGTCTTTTATGCTTTCCCATGATACATAGAATTTGTCTAAATGGCTCTGTACAGTATTTTTACCTACATAAGATGCTGTTGACATAAATGTAATATCTACCTGTAATGGTGTATTAGAAAGACAACGGAGTAACTGTACTTCTGTATCCTCCTTTAATGGCATCAAATTTAAAATAATAATCTGCAGCGGACGAATGTCCTGTGTCATTGCACGATTTTCGTCCATTACGAATATATTTTCATGCTCCAGCACCTGTTTTGCCGGAAGGTTATTCTGCACTTTTATAGGCATTTCAACATCTCCTTACTATTCTTTCTTCTATAGACAATTGCCTGCTTTTCTCCATTCTACAATGTAATTATCTGGCAGACAACCTATTTCAACATTTCTAAAAATTCTTCCTCTGTGATAACCGGAATTCCTAATTCTTTTGCTTTCTTATTCTTAGAGGAAGCTGACATATTATCATTGTTAATCAGATAATTGGTCTTGGAAGTAACGGAACCTGTAACCTTTCCGCCCTGTTCCTCAATAACAGCCTTTACTTCATTACGGTTGGCAAAATGCTCCACTGAACCGGTAATTACAAAGGTAAGTCCGGACAATTTCTGCCCGCCTTCTGTAGCTTCAATTTTCTCCAGTTCAATTTCTTCTAATAAATCATCAATAATTTTATTGTTTTCTTCTATCCTGAAAAATTCCATAAACTGCTTTGCAATAACATCTCCGACACCCTGAATCTCCGTCAGTTCTTCTGCCTGTACATGACGTACTCTATCTAAATCATAATTCATTTCCTTGCAGATTAATTTTGCGTTAGAAAGACCGATATTAGGTACTCCAAGACTGTAAATGAAATGTATCACATCTGTCTTACGACTTTTTTCCACTGCATCCATCAAATTCTTAAAGGACTTTTCTCCAAAGCCTTCCATCTCCACAATCTCATCTTTATATTTTCCCAGTCGGAAAATATCTGCAAGCTCAGTTAACATTCCTTTGGCAATGAATTTTTCCAGTGTCGCCTCAGAAAGTCCATCAATATTAATAGCATCTCTGCTTACAAAATGAGTAAAGGATTTGACCTTCTTTGCAAGGCAGTTATCATTTAAACAATATAAGGATTTTACTCCGTTTTCATTTTTAATTGTAGTTTTACTACCGCATACCGGACAGTTCTCCGGAATATCAATGTGATTACTGCAAGTCAGGTTTTCTGCCACCTGCGGGATAATCATATTTGCTTTATACACTGTGATTGTGTCACCGATTCCAAGCTGTAAGCTTTCCACAATACTTACATTATGAAGACTGGCACGGCTTACTGTCGTTCCTTCCAGTTCTACTGGTTCAAAAATCGCTACCGGATTGATAAGTCCTGTTCTGGAAGCACTCCATTCAATTTCTAAAAGCTTTGTCTCATGGATTTCATCTGCCCATTTAAATGCGATGGAATCTCTAGGAAACTTGGCTGTTCTTCCTAGTGCTTTTCCATAGGCAATATCATCAAAGGTAAGTACCAGACCATCCGATGGAAGATCATTTTCTGCTACCTCCTTAGCAAACCACTGAACAGTTTCTTCAATATTATCTTTATTAACTAACTTACCTTCTACAACACTAAAGCCCATTTCCTTTAGCCACTGTCGCTGATATTCTCTTGAATTCTGGAAATCTAATTCTTCTCCACCTTCCAGTGCAACAGCCTTCACTAAAGAAAATGCATAAAAATGCACACTTCTTTTTGCCGTTATTTCGCTGTTAAGCTGTCTAACCGAACCGCTACAAAGATTTCTTGGATTTTTGTATTTTGCATCAGCATCTTCAATTTCTGCATTGATTTTTTCAAAATCAGAATATTTAATAACCGCTTCTCCTCGAAGAATTAATTCACCTTTGTATGCAATCTGAAGTGGAATATTTTTAAAGGTTCTGGCATTAGCTGTAACCACTTCACCAACCGTTCCATTTCCTCTGGTAACAGCACTAAATAGCTTGCCTTCACGATAAGTCAGGACTGTTGTGATTCCATCTAACTTCCATGAAAGAATACCTTTTTGCTCGCCTAACCAACTTTTTAAAGCATCTACTTCTTTGGTTTTATCCAAAGAAAGCATTGGTGATTCATGCTCTGCCTTAGGAAGCTCATTTACAATTTCATATCCAATTTCCATTGTTGGACTTCCAGCCAAGACTACACCTGTCTCCTTTTCCAATTCCACCAATTCATCATACAATTTATCATATTCAAAATTGCTCATGATTTCTCTGGCTTCCTGATAATATGCTCTGGATGCTTCTTTTAATATCTCATGCAGTTCTTTCATACGTTGCAGCTTTGTATCCATGGTCTTCCCTCACATTTCATAATTTTCTACACAAAATTAACTTAGATATTTCAAATCAATCTATTTCCTCAATCCTGCTTTAAATAAGACAACAATATCTTTTTCTCCATTGGTGTTACATTTCTATATGTTCCCACCTTCAGTTTTCCCAATTCAATATTCATCACACGAATTCGTTTTAATTTTGTAACCTTATAACCTAAAGTATCGCACATACGTCGAATCTGACGATTAAAGCCTTGCGTTAATATAATTTTAAAAGATTTTTCGTCTATCTTTGTCACCTTACAAGGTCTGGTATTACGGTCTATTTCTTCCAAATACAATCCGCCTGACATTTTTTCTATAAATTCCTCGGTCAGATTTTTATTAACCGTAACAATATATTCTTTTTCATGATAATTACTGCCTCTTAAAATACCATCAACCCATTCCCCTTTATTGGTAAGCAAAATCAAACCTTCTGAATCCTTATCAAGTCTTCCGATAGGATAAATGCGTTTTCCATAGTTAATATAGTCTACAATATTATCTTTATCCTTCTTACTGGTTGTACAGACAATACCTCTTGGTTTGTAAAAAGCCAGTAAGATTTCTTCATCCTCTTTATTAATTGGCTTCCCATCTATGAAAATCTGCTGTCCTGGCCGCACCTTTACACCCATCTGTGCAATCTCTCCGTCAATTGAGACCCTGCCAGCCTCTACCAGACGGTCTGCTTCCCTTCTTGAGCAGACTCCTGCATCACTTAAATATTTATTAATTCGCATCTCTTCTACATTTTTTGTTTCCATTAGTGCCTCCCAATCGCACAAATATATCGAAAAAGACTGAATTTTACCATACAGGTTCCCAATTCCTATATGATAAAAAGACAGGGAGTGCAATAACACTCCCATATGCTTCATTTATGATATCTAAGTCTATCTCTTACTGCCATTCTGTATAGCTTCCTGTTGTGTAACCACCAAATCCACAAAGTTCATCTTCACCAACAATTCCGGCACTTAATACATGTGCTCTCTGAGCTGCATAAAGTTCTGCAAATGTTGCTTCATAATATGGATTCACAAAATATACTCCAATTACAAGACAGCAAACGCCTAAAAGATACCATCCAAAGAAAGACATCTCTAATACAAAAATATCCCATTTGTATCCCCTTGTCATTTCCCTGCTCAGTTCAAAAACTCTAGCCTGTGGAATATTAGGGTTTTCTGCAAGAATGTAAGGTACAAAATAATATTCATATGCCTTAATAATTCCCGGAACGAACAGTAAACAGCTCCAAATGAAAACCTTAACTGTTCTCATAAGCATTACTTTTACGTTCTTCCCATATTCAGCACCATTAAAGCCTGAAAATAAGACAGTAAATTCTGTATCATATTCTCTCGCCTGCATTAAAAAACGATTTTTCCCTACTGTAATAGGTCCTGCAATAAAAATACTAATAAACAAAGAAAATACACTGGCTGCTAAAATTAAAGTTTCCGGAACATAAACCTCCATTTCTGTTGCAACATCAATAACAGAAGTTACTCCCTCTCCAATTCCGCCTACAATTCCTGCCACAAACAAAACTGCAAAGCTAAGCCAATAAGTTCTCTTTAATACCATCTTTGCATTTTCTTTTAATTCAGCTCTTGTCCACATATTTAACTCTCTTTCCTATTTCAATAATCTCATTTTATCTTATGTTACAACACCATTTCCGTTCTACTCAGTCTGTGCTGTACCTGTCATTCTTTCATTTAATGCTTTTAAATCTGCATCCTTTGATAAAGCTTCCTCCATTCTGGTAGTTACCTTCTGTACCATTTCCTGTACCGGTGCAGAACTATCTGTTATCTCAGCAAACTGCTCCACCTCTGTGTCAGCTCCGAAGAAAATAACATAACCGCCATCTGCTGTATCTACTACTGTAAGACGGCTTAACCCTGGTGCCATAGTCTCAATATCCTTAAGTTTCACTTCACTATACACATAAACCAGATATTTTCCTTCAGAAGGTCCCTTCACGATATAACACTGAATATTCTTAACAGCTTCTACCAATTCGTATTTTATCTTTAATTCATTCTTATTTAAAATACTTGCATCACTAACCAGAGTTTCTAATTTTTCCATATCACAGGCTACAGAAGCATCAAAATAATCTATAATTAACTGATTTAGGGCTTCATCAACTGACTTTTCCAGTATAATTTCCTGACCATCTACAATTGCCTGTGTTTCTTCTAAAGACAAATCTTCCCTATTTTCCTCCTGAATATCTGAATCTGCCTGCGGCTCTCCTACATGGCTGCTGTTAGCCTGACTATCCGCCGGAGCAATAGTGGAAAAAATCACCATTCCTATCATCATTGTAAATGTTGTAATAAGTAATACAATTCTTTTATATTTTAACTTCATTCTGTTTCCCCTTTGTTCTCTCAAAGACTACTATCTTGTCCACATCTTTCTAACTAATTTATATTATCAGAAAATCAGCTAAAAAGCAACCCTTCTGACTTCCTGCCCTTTTTATCTTTTTCACAGCTTCACATAATACAGGTTATGTACTCACGTTATTTACGTGATTTTTTCATTTTATGTCATTATAAACAGAACCTGTGACATTTTATTTTTCTTGCAACGCTTACGGACTATAAGAAGCACTAATACTTTTGACTTTTGCCCTTTATTATGCACCGCTCACAACTAAACTCATGGGTTGAGGCAGCACATGGTACTTTCAGAGGAGCTTTGCATACACCGGTCCTTAGTGTCACAGTGTTAGCTTGGTTGGTTTTATAAGATAACGCTGTGACACTTAGTACCGCTGTAGTATGCAAGTCTAGTGGGAACGTCCTCTGAAAGTACCTGTGACTGCCAACAACCCATTCAGACAAGTTTCCGCGGTGCAATTTGGCAAAAGTCTTAAAAGTATAAGTGCTTCTAATATAGTCCTATGTTGTCTGGCGAAAAATAAAATATCACAGGTTCTGTTTGAATGTACATTATGATGAAAAAATCACATATTAATGTTTACTCATAACCTGTATTATGTGAAGCTGTGAAAAACAAAAAGCTCAGGAAGCTGAAGTCAGATAAAACAGGTGCTGCAAACTAAATCATTTCCATAAACACTTTCTCCTTACAGATTTCACAAAAAAATTTAATTTTTTCATCATTTTGACATATCAAGTGGTTCTATGTCGAGATTTTTGTCTTTACTTTTCATCTGTAGTCAGCTATAATATTTTGGTGAATAAAATGCATCCGTTGCATAGCTGGATAGTGCATTGGCTTCCGACGCCAAAGGTCGCAGGTTCGAATCCTGTCGGATGCATTACTTTCCTTCCCACTCAAAGCAGTTGCCTTCTCTATGGTAGATATACACCTCATCAGACAGAATATCTTCTGTTGGCACCTGTGTCTGATTAACCTCGCAAACCATGTCACGCAATTCTTCTTCGTCATATTTCCCATTACATGGAATCAGAAGCACTTCATGAATACTGCTTGGCAATACATAAAAGTCCGTCTGACGTGATTCTGCAAAGCTCTTTAGTACATTTTCATAAAGCAGCGTTGCCGCTCCATTGATTCCCGAAGTGTTGCTCATTACATAAATTGGCACTTCTCGGCTTTTTCTCAAATGCTCCAACACAGTAGAGCAACATTTTTCTGCTTCTATTACTGCTTCTTTGGAAATGCCATTTCTTCTATAGTAAGCTATCAGCTCTTCCATATCCCTTTGCAACATTCCACCAACAATTTCATCCATAGTACGAATATTTACCGGAAAAAGACGCGGTGTATTTTCCAGTGCCAGTTTAAAAAGCTCTGCCTTTCCAATTTTCCATTCCTTCACCAGCTCATTGGTAATCTGCAGCGAGCCAATTGCTTCCTCTCTCTTTTCCACCAGACAATAAAATATAATGGCTAAATCCAGAAAAGGAATATGTGGAACTTCCTGCATAAGCTTCTGATTTTGTTTAAAATTTACCAATCTTAAAAAAATCTTGTCCTTATAATTATCAAATGACACATTTAACTCAGGAACAAAATCTTCTTTTTTTGCCATACATTGATAATATCCGGCAATTACTTCTTTCGCAATTGTTTCTACAGGCTTTCCTGATTTATATTCTTCGTAATAGTCATTCAGATAAATACTCGGTGCTATATTTTCCCCCTCTCTCATAATAAGAATACTGTCCAGTTCTACTCCGTTATTTTTCAAAATGTGTTCTGTCCTTATCTGGTAGCATTCTCCCATCTTTTTTTCTACTGCTGTGACTGTTTCTTCTAAAAATTTTTTCAGCATGTACTTCCTCCTTTTTAATTATAAATATAGAATCAAAAGATAGTATTCGCCTGTCAGAACCCAAACAAAAGATATAATAATTCATAAGCATTTTGTTAAAATAAACATAGTCTTTTTTGTACATCATTCGTTATTATTTGGAATATAATTTGAATAAAATTGAATCTCTTAGAACAGGAAATATCCCTGTAAAATGAATCCTGATATTTAGATTTGACGGCTTCTGCCATCTATTTGATATAGGTATTCTAGCAGATTTCTTTTTAGATTTCAAACCGCAATTTTTTACAAATTATTTTTTTATTTTTGGGCAATATGCCAAAAAGGACAGAACCAGTCAGTTCTGTCCTTCACTATTTACTAAAACCAAATTGCATCTTCAATTTTTCCGCCATCTTTTACGACTTTAAGCAGCTTTTCTGCCGCCGCAGGCTGCATAGGTTCGCTATATAAGAATCCCTGAACCAAATTACAGTCTGTCTTCTTTAAAAAGATTTCCTGACTTCCACTTTCAACACCCTGTGCAATCACATTAAAACGAAATGCCTTAGCCAAAGAAATCATGGCTTCTACAATTTCTTCACTTCCCTCTTCCTCTAACATTTCATCTAAAAACAGCTTATCAATCTTCAAATTATCCACAGGAAGACGTTTTAGATAATTCATAGAGGAATATCCCGTTCCAAAATTGTCCAAAGAAAATCTAATTCCTAATTCTTTTAATTTTGTAATTGTTGAAATAGTCTGCTCCAAATCCTCCAAAGCAATATCTTCTGTTATCTCCAGTGTAATCTGCTTTGGATTTACTTTTGTTTCTTCAAAAATATCTGCAGCATATCGGAACAATTCCTGGTCAGCAAACTGTCTTCCCGACAAATTCATGCTTATTTCTACCTGTCCCAGACCTTCCTCTTCCCACTTTTTCAACTGTCCGCAAATTTCTGAAAGCATCCATTTTCCAATAGATACCATCAAACCGGCAGCTTCTGCAGTTGGTACAAATTCTGCCGGAAGGAGTATTCCTCTTGCCGGATGATTCCAACGAAGCAGTGCTTCAAAACCATATATTTTCTCATTATGCAGACTTATCTGTGGCTGATAATAAATTACAAATTCTTCATTGGCGATGGCACTTCTAAGCTGTGCCTGCAGCTCTATCTGCCCCATCAAATCTTTATTAATTTCTTCGTCATAGTAACAGTAATTATTTTTTCCTTTGCTTTTGGCATAGAATAAAGCAGAATCCAGATTTTTCAAAATTGTCTGAGTCGTCTTGCCATCCTTTGGCGCAAATACAATCCCGATACTTACCGTTATAAATATCTCTCTGGCAGCTAATACAAACGGATAAGAAAATACATTTCGAATTTTCTTAACCTTTTTTTCATATTCGCCCATATCAGCTATATTCTGTGACAATACAAGAAACTCATCTCCACCGAGACAGGCAAAAAAATCATTGTCATCCATAACCTGTCTGATACGGTCTGTCACATCAATCAAAAGCTCATCGCCATAGGAACGTCCCATTATCTCTGCAATTTTCTTGAAATTATCCACATCAATATGCATAACTGCTACATTTTCATCTTTACGAAGTGTTTTTAGTACACCGTCCATAATCTCAGTAAATGCCATTCGATTTGGAAGTCCTGTTACATGGTCTGTTGTTGCCAGCTTACGACTTTTCTCTTCCTGCTTCTTCAGCTCATCCAAACGTTCCTGCATCATCTCTGTATGATTTTTCTTTTCTTCCAGACTTATTTTCAAGTCTGTCATCTGTTTTTCCAGCTCTGCATTCTCTTTTTTCATTTTTTGAAGTAGCCGCTTTCTTCTTATACTACCTATAATCAGAAGCATACAAATCAGAAAAAGAACACCGGTTATCCAATCATTCATACCATTTTCTCCATTTTGCTCTCACATTTCATTGACTTTTACCATTTACAGCCCTGCTCTAATATTTTCGCAAATTCTTCAAGACCTTTCTGATCTTCTTCTGTAAAACGCTCAAATACAGGACTGTCAATATCCAAAACTCCTACAACAGCCCCATTCCAATGAAGAGGAACTACAATTTCAGAATTGGAAGCACTGTCACAGGCAATATGCCCCGGGAACTGATGTACATCATCAATACGCTGTGTTTTATCTTCTGCCGCTGCGGTTCCGCATACGCCTTTTCCCAATGGTATCCTTAAACATGCCACTTTCCCCTGAAATGGTCCCAGTTGTAATCTTCCTTCTTTCATAAGGTAAAAACCAGCCCAGTTAATATCCTTTAAGTTACTCATCAAAAGTGCAGATGCATTGGAAAGGTTTGAGATCTTATCATCCTCTCCATCCATCAATGATTTCAGCTGCGCATGCATAATTTCATACATTTCTTTTTTGTTTTCCATTATTATTCCTCCAAATCCCTCTATTTTTCTTACTTTTATTCTTTATAAGCTTCTATTGCTGACAAGCTGTTCATATATATCATATTTTTATTCACATATCGCTTATCAAAGGTCACATCTGTACCAAACCAGCTTGGCGGTGTGAACTGTGCCACTTCCTCTTCAGTAGCAAATTCCACCTCTACAATCACAAGCCCCTTAAGACAACCTTCAAAAACATCCAGCTCAGCCTTTAAATTTCCTTCTAAAGGAATAATATACCGGCTTTTACGAATGAGATTACCATCTGCTTTTGCCTTCAAATGCTCATATCCTTCTTTATTTAAGGGTACTTCTACTTCATTATTTACTCTGGCACCAGACTCTTCATTTTTCTCCAGCCCTATTTTCGATTTATATGTGAGAATATAATCCTCATTACTTTTTCGAATTCTGACAACCGGATTTTCACAAAGATACGCCTGTTCAATTCGTTTGCAGGGATAGTCTTTATAATTTTCCGGTAATTCTTTTACCCTGTATTTCTTTTCAATTTCCATACTATATCTCCCAATACTCCATCGAAACAAACCTGCTTACTCAATTTTTCTTTCTAATGCCGCCGAGTCCTGTGCATATTCCAAAGCTTTTTCACCAGTAATTCTTCCTGTGGAATATAATTCGTAAATTGCATCATCCATTGTCTGCATTCCCTGTTTACGTCCAGTTTGAATAGCAGAGCTTATCTGATGAATTTTCCCTTCCTTTATAAAATTCTTAATTGCTGGTGTCATATACATAATTTCATATGCAGCTACCTGGCTTTCACCATCAATTCCCGGTATCAGTTGTTGGGAAACAATCGCTTCCAGAACTGATGACAATTGGACACGAATCTGCTGCTGTTTATCTGTCGGAAAATTCTCAATTATACGTTCAATTGTCGCAACAGCTCCTGTTGTATGCATAGAAGAGAATATCAGATGTCCATTTTCTGCTGCCACTAATGCCTCTGAAATTGTTTCTGTATCCCTCATTTCTCCTACCATAATCACATCCGGGTCTTCCCATAAAGCTGCATTTAATCCATTAGCAAAGGAAATCGTATCTACCCCTATTTCTCTCTGACTGATAATCGATTGACTGTGACTATGCACATATTCAATAGGATTTTCCAGGGTTACAATATTATAAGAATATCTTTGATTTATTTCATTCAAAAATGCCGCTAATGTTGTCGTTTTCCCCATTCCGGAAGGACCAGTCACCAATATCAGACCTCGTTTTTTATTTACCAGTTCACGAACGGTATCCGGAAGTCCCAGTTCTTCCAAGGCAGGTATCTTTGTATTAATAATATGAATCACTGCTCCATATAATCCCTGCTGTCTGAATATATGAATACGGTATCTTCCCATCCCCTGAATGGAACGGGTAAAGCTTACCTCACCTTTTTTAGCAAGAATTTTCTTAGCACGCTCTGATATTATTGAAGCAATCAAATTCTGTGTGTCCTCAGACGAAAACTCCTCTTCTCCAACTGCCTTCAATTGTCCGTTCACACGGTATCTGCATACCGCTCCTGCTGTAATATGTATATCAGAAGCAGAAAGTTCTTCTGCCTTTTCTAAAATCTGCTTTATTGTTATAGCCATAACATTCGTTCCTTTCACATTACCGCAAACAAATTCAATGGGTTCATTTTACCATTCTTTCATAAATTTGTCTATGTTTTACAACTTTGAGTTTCCACTACCTGTAATTTTCCATAATAGGGGTTATGAATACTTTATCTTTATTTTGATTTTTCA
>CAYTGQ010000072.1:0-10763 GCA_964437345.1 uncultured Lachnoclostridium sp.
CATAACCTAAATATTATGAAATTCCCAATACCTTGTCTAGTGCGACAAACCGCAACTTACCGAAAAACATTCCCCGCAAATTCCTCATTTGCCAATATCGCATTTACCGCGTCTTCAAATTCGGAAAGTTTATTAGCCTTTTTAATTTTTTTAGAATATTTCTCATGGTTTTCAAAGATATTTCCAAGATAGAACCAGATTTCTTTCATTTTATAGAGAACTGGTCTGTCGCCTGATAAATCTTCTTGATAAGCTTCAACAAGGCGATTTAGGAAGCGGTGAAGCTGTTCCTTGGTCATTGGTTTCCCTGTTTTTAACTGCTGCAATAAGCCTGGATTTAAAAGGATTCCACGGCCTAACATAACGCAGTCAATGTCTGGAAAACGCTCTGTAAATTGGTGATAAAGCTTTGGGGTGAAAATATCGCCATTATAGCAGACAGATGCTTTACTGGTTTTATAAACTTCTTCAAAAAAATCCAGTCTGACAGGGGCTTTATAAAAGTCCTGACGGATTCTTGGGTGGATAATTAATTCCTCCAGTGGATATTTGTTGTAGATTTCAAGGACTTTGTGGAAATCTTCTTCTGTATCCATACCAAGTCGGGTTTTGATGGAGAATTTGATGTTTTCCTTCGTGAGAAATCCATCATATATTTCATAGAGGAACTGGTCTAATTCCTCTGGGTGTGCTAAGAACCCGGAGCCTTTTTGTTTGCTTGTAACAGTTCCGGAAGGACAGCCAAGATTTAGATTAAGTTCAGTATAACCTAAATCTCGAAGCTTTTCAGCGGCATCAATAAAGTATTCGGATTGATTTGCCAGAATCTGTGGAACTACGGGAAGTCCTTTGTTGTGTTCTGGGTCAATGTCTTTTTTTTCTTTGGTCATAAGGGTCTTAGTGCCGTTTGGAGACACAAATGGCGTAAAGTATTTATCCATTCCACCAAAGCATTCTGCCCAAGTATTGCGGAAAATAAAGCCTGTAATTCCCTCAAGGGGTGCTAAGTAGTATTTCATAATATATGATTATCCTTTGCTAATAATTATGAGTTGAGTTTCAATACTGCTGCATTTCAAATAATTATTTTATTGCTCTTTTATCCAAACTTCCATGTATTTTTCAATAACTTCAAACTGTGCAGGTCCCATGTCTAAGAAGAAGGTATTCCATTCTTTTAAGGAGAAATCGTCACCTAATTTCTTTTCTGCCTGTTCACGAAGCTCAACAATTTCCAGATAGCCAAGAGCATATTTCATATAATTACCTGGTTCGGCAACCATAGTCTGATAAACCTCTTTAGCAGCTTCTTCGGAGTCAATTCCAAAGTTTGTAAGATAAGTTAAAGTATCTTCCAAATCCCAGCCATAATAATTAATTCCTAAATCCATCTGGGCATACATACAAAGAGAAGCCATTTGATTATTCATAATAATAGATGCCGCCTGCTGATCCATTTCCATCATGGAATAGCTGTCCATTTCCACATAAGTTGCCCAGCCTTCGGAATAGCCGCCAAAGTTCAATAGCATACGAAGTGGGTCTGGATTACTTTGGTTAAAGTAGACGTTCTGGAATAGATGTCCTGGATAGCCTTCATGTGCCAGTGTAGGGAAAATGTCATCCAGGCTGTATTCAGAATATCCATTGATGTAAATGGAATTTTCGGAGTAATTGTCCAGTGGTGGTGTTAAATAAAATGCCGGACTTAAATCTTCTTCAAGAGATTTATGAACATATTTAATGTTATAATTTACATCTTCTAAAGCAGGATAGTTTTCCTGAATGGCAACTTTTAGAAATTCAATGCTTTCTGTTGGGTCTGTGAGAGGATAGACAACAGTATCAACTTTTTCGAAAACAGTACTGTCTCCATTGGCAGCTTCAATCATATTTTCAATCCCTGTGTTGATGCCGTTAGCAAGCATTTCATCAATCTCTTTCATGGAGTGAGAAGAACCGGTTGTAGAGGCAATGAGATACTCATAATATTCCTTGCCTTTTGGGAAATTACATAAGCCTCCGTCGTTAGTTCCAGTGCCTTTTAAAGCTTCTATCTGTTCAATGAGAAGTTCATAAGCAGGAATAACAGAAGTGAATACTAAGTTCTGGTTCTGTTTTTTAAAAGTTTCTTTTTCTTCAACGGTGAGGAAAGATAATGTTTCCACACGGTCATTAAAGACTTCTATGAGAACATTGTCTTCACGACTTGCAAGGAATTTTTCACACTGGCTGATAATAGAGTCCGCAGTTGTGTCACTCATGAAAAGGCCGGCTTTGGATTTCTGGACTTCAAAATCGGCAATCTGCCCGAAATATCTTGGTAAATCTTCCAATAAAAGAAGATAGGATTCAACGTCTTCTTTATCTGTAAAATGATATTCGGCAAGGAGTACCGGAAGCTGTGCCTGCAAGCCGGTATTTGGTCCCAGTGCCTCGAGGTAGAGGATATAGTCATCTGCTGACAGTTCAAGCTCCAGATATTCTTTAAAAATATCGTAAGTAAGCTGCTGGTCCTCTGTAAGGCTGTTATAATCAAATTCTTTTAAGGCAGCCAGATAATTCTCCATCTCTGCATAGGAATTCTGCATTTCCTCAATGGAAAATTCTCCAAAGGTAGGAGTATAATCAGTAATACCGTAATTTTCCGGATGAGTCAGAGTGTAATTTAGAGTGATGGCATCACATTGGACTTCTTCAATGAAAACTTCGCGGGTAAAGGCTTCAAATTCTTCGGAACCTTTCTTTTCGCCTTGGCAGGCGGTGAGAAATAAAGCGAAGGAGAGTAAAAGTGTATATAAAAGAATATGTTTCTTTTGGTGCATAATAAACCTCCCAAAAAATGTTAAAAATATGCCTTGTTGAGGCTGCTTTCTTAATAATAATATATTATGAATAAAAAGTAAATGATATGCAATTTTGGAGTCGTGGCACAATAGATAAAATAGGGAATTGCAGATAAGCTACTGCAATTCCCTATTTTCTTAATATATCTAGAGTATGTGCTCCTGCGCCGATTAAATCCATGCGTTCACAGGTAGTTAAATGATACTGGACAAAGGTTTTAAAGTCCTCTTCTGTTAAGGCGTTAAGTGCCTGACGCATATAGTTTGCAGGACCGTCCGGGGAGATGATTTTGATGCGTGTAAGCCCTGCGGCTTCATTTAAAGCATTAATATCTTCGAGACGAACATAATCATATAAATCTTCTTCTTTGGCTTTTACATGAAAATCTTCTGTGACCTGTCCTTTTTCCAGACATTCTTTAATGTGATTTTCTTTAAATCCATAAGTAATAATACTGTATTCATTCATGCAGTAGGCAACTAAGATAATGCCGCCCTTTTTGGTAACACGTTTGGCTTCGTTAAGAGCTTTTAATTTGTCCTCAAAGGTATACAAATGATACATTGGTCCAAATAAAAGTACCACATCGAAGGTTTCGTCTTCAAAGCGGGATAATTTTAATGCATTTCCCTGATAAGCTTTTACTGTACTTCCTTTTTTCTTTAAAATACCTAGATTATATTTTACTAATTCTACAGCGGTTACATCATATCCTTCTTCGGAAAGAGGCACCGAATATCTTCCGGTGCCTGCTCCGATATCCAGAATTTTAGATGTTTTAGCACTGTCCAAATAGTCATGAATGTATTTCATGGAGGTAATAAATTCTACCTGCCCATGACGGCTGTTTAAGCGTTTTTCTTCATTGAATTTGTTGTAATATTTTTCTAATTCTGTCATTGTAAATTCCTTTGTTAGTTAATTGATAGATTGAGTATACCATATACGATATATAAAAAAAAGATGGTGTTTGCTTGTTGCTTATATAGAAAAGAGGTATAATGGACGCGTATAGGGGTAATCAGAAGTACTGAGTCAGGGTAATTTAATATTACTACCTTAGAAAAAGAGAAAAGAAACATGAAAAGTTACAAAGTTGGTATTGAAATTGTATTGTTAAAAAAGGAAGTTGTAATTTGGAAAAGAAGAAGAACCTGATTAAAATTGCTTTTATAAAATCTCTGCCTGTTATGGCAGGTTATGTTGTCTTAGGTATTGGTTTTGGTATTTTGCTGAAAAAAGCCGGGTATGGACTTTTTTGGGCATTTTTGATGAGCGTTGCCATTTACGCCGGTTCCATGCAGTATGTGGCAGTCTCTCTTTTAAGTTCCGGAGCATCCCTGATTTCTGCGGCACTAACTGCCCTTATGGTAAATGCAAGGCATTTATTTTATGGGGTATCCATGATTGGTAAATATAAAGATGCAGGGAAAAAGAAACCATATCTGATTTTTGCTTTGACAGATGAAACTTATTCTCTGTTATGTGGTGACGATTATCCGGAAGGAGAGGACCCACATTGGTATAGTTTCTTTGTATCCTTGTTTAATCAGTGCTACTGGATTGCAGGAAGTCTGATTGGAAGTATTTTAGGCTCTGTAATTACATTTAACACAGCAGGAATTGATTTTTCCATGACTGCATTATTTGTTACGGTATTTGTAGAGCAGTGGCTGACTACCAAAAATCATCTGCCTGCAATAGCCGGACTTTTGTGCTCAGTTGGCTGTCTGGTGGTTTTTGGCGCAGATAATTTTCTGATTCCGGCTATGATAACAATTACGATTGTATTAGCTCTTTGTAAAAATGTAATGGATACAGAAGGAGGAGCTGAGAATGAGTAGTTTACAGGCATTTATGATGATTTTGGTGATTGCGCTAGTAACAGCTGCACTTCGTTTTATACCATTTGTTATTTTCAGTGGAGACAGACCAGTTCCAAAGTTTGTTACTTATCTTGGAAGAGTACTTCCGTATTCTATTATGGCAATGCTTGTGGTGTATTGTTTGAAAGGAATCTCTTTTGTGACAGCTCCATTTGGGATTCCAGAAGTTATTTCTGTGGTGCTGGTGGCAGTTCTTCATGTATGGAAAAGAAACACGTTGTTTAGTATTATTTGCGGGACTGTGTGTTATATGGTGTTGATTCAGGTTGTGTTTTAAAGATTGGTGATAATGTGGTTGGAAGGATAGAATAATATTTATAGAAGTTCTAGAAAACCTTGGTAGTTAAAGCTATCAGGTTTTCTTTTTAATATATTTAAATTGAACGTAATTGGATGAGAATAGAGTGAAAAGAATTAGAAAAATTACTAAATAAATAATTTTAAATTAGTAAATTTGTAAATGGATTTATGGATTATAAAGTAGTATAATATCCTCCAATAGTAAAATCTTTTGCTATTAATTTCGACAGATTTCTACTGTCTATTTATTTCTGGATTCAAGGTATATCGCCAGTGATTCCGTAAAAAGATTAAAATCAAATATCACAAAAGAAAATTGTGCAAATTACTATGCTATTTTGGGGTTTTGTGGTATACTTAAGGAGGACAATGAATGAACAAAGAAAAAATTCAAAGTGATTGGGAATTGGAAAGTAATTTACAGCTTTCAGAAAAGGCGGAATCGTTGGATACTGCCAGTCAGGATGCACTGAAAAATGTGAAAGTGTTAGCGTATATTTTGAAATATGCTACAAAAGAATTTAAAGATATGGATTTGAATGAAATCTGCTCTTATATAGAAGTATCAGAAACGGATAGAGAGGTTTCACCAGGTAGAACAAATATGGTAAAACTGGAACACTCTGAATTCAAAATATCAGGTGAGAAAACTTCTGTTTTTGATATTTTTGTAAAAGTGAGAAATCCTAAGCTTTCTCATGGAGCAGTGAAGGTGTATCTACACATAGATTTAGAACCACAGGTTAATTATAAACCGAGAGAAAAAACAGGTTTGCCTGTATATCCAATTGAAAAGCGTGGAATCTATTATCTGACACGAAGCTTATCATCACAATTACCACCAGTGATAACCGGAGAGACAAACTATGCTGCCTTAGAGAAATGTTATAGTATTTGGATATGTAAGGATAATATCCCATTAGAAGAAAAGAATAGTATTTCATTTTATGAATTTAAGAATACAAAAAATGTGGGTGTAGATATAAAGTACATAAAGGAAGAAGATTATGATTTACTTTCATTAGTTGTTATTAGATTGGGAACAAAGGATTATGTGGGAGAAAATGAATTAATTGGATTTTTAAATGCATTTTTCTATAATCATGAGAATAAAAAGGAAGTCCTAAGTAAATATATAGATTTTCAACAACAGGAAGTCTCGAAGGAGGTATTGACGATGAAAGGATACGGGTGGTCTGTTTATAATGATGGTAGAGAAGATGGAAAAGAAGAGGGCAAAATAGAGGGTAAAATAGAAGAACGAATTTCTATTGTAAAATCTATGCACAAAAATGGTATGACACTAGATCAGATTGCTAAGATTGTGAACGTCACAGTAGAAGAAATAGAGGAAATTTTGAAAAATTAATTTTTTAGATAAAATGACTATTAGAAAGGAAGAAAACAAAATGGAAAAAGAATATGATGAATATATAACATTCACAGTAACGGACAAAAATGGTGCAGAGATTGAAATGGCTCTTGTGGATGAGTTTGATTTTGAAGACGAACACTATGTAGTTGGAGCTGTAGTAAAGGATGATACGATTTTAGATGATGGTCATTACATTTATCGAAGCATTATAGAAAAAGATGGTTTCATTGTAGAAAAGATTAGAAAAGAATTTGATTATAAGCGAATTGCAGAAGCATATATGGAAATGGAAGAATAAGAAGAGAATACACCGAAAAACCTGTACCTGCATATGATAAAATGACAAAATAAAAGAAAAGTGCAGATATGGATTGGCAGAATATAAAGACAATAACAGATACATTATTAAATAATTATCCAAAAGCATATGCAGAAATCAAAGGTTCGCCACAATATCCAGATATTAATGGTGGTGTATTCTTTTATGAAACGGCTATGGAAAATGGTAGCAAGGGAACTTATATTGTAACAGAAATAACCGGTCTTCCTTTTGAAGAAGGAGACTGTGCAGCAAGATTTTTGGGATATCATATTCATGAAGGAAGATTTTGCAAAGGAACAAGGGAAGATCCATTTAAGGAAAGTGAAGGACATTTTAATCCGTTTGGATGTCCGCACCCTGAGCATGCAGGCGATATGCCTCCATTACTAAATAATAAAGGAACAGCAGTTAGTGTTGTATTAGATAACCATTTGGTATTGGATGATGTCGTGGGAAGAACTATTATTGTTCATAGTATGGCGGATGACTTTAGAACACAGCCAGCAGGGGATTCGGGTGAGAAGATAGCTTGTGGAAAGATAAGATGGTATCATATGTAAGGAAGAAAGTCTGGTTCGAAAGAATCGGACTTTTTTCTATTAGGAAATGTATTTTATGGAAGAAGCCTTCACAAAGAGTCATTGAAAATATATGTTCTTTATGATAGACTATACGGAAATTATAATACAGGCGAAGTGTCAGATTGGAGGAAACGTATGGCTAATTTAATCGTAATATGTGGACCTCAGGCAGTAGGTAAAATGACGGTGGCAGAAAGCTTAAGAGACAAAATAAAATATAATATGATGATGAATCATGATAGCATTGAGGTATCTGATAAAATATTTGGTTTTGGTACACCTGCCCAGAAGGAATTTAATGCTATTTTTCGGGAAAAAGCCTTCGAATTGGCAATTAAACACAATGTAGATCTGATATTTACATACGTTTGTGCCTTTGAAATGCAGGAAGAAAGAGATTATTTGACAGGATTAGCCAATATGTTTGAGGCTGATGGTGGAACTTTTTATTTTGCTGAACTAAGTGCAGACCTTGAAACCAGACTGGAGAGGAATGAAACGCCTCACCGAATGAAGATGAAGGCTTCAAAGAAAGATGTGGAATGGAGCAAATCTAATCTTTTAAGTGATGCTAAAAATCATAGACTTAATACATATGAAGATGAAGTATGGTTTAAAAATCATATCAAAATTGATAATACCAATCTGGAGCCAGATGAAGTTGCTGATAAGATTATTGAACTGTTTCATCTTGTGGCAAATGAAAAGAAAGAGAAAGAGTATCGATATGGAGTGTAAGGGTGATATGAAGAAAGTTATGAATCCACGTTTGATGTTGATTGCATCTATGACAATATTTGGTACATTAGGTCTGTTTGTACGAAATATTCCGGTTTCCTCTGGAGAATTAGCATTGTACCGTGCTATTTTGGCAGCCCTTTTGATTGCAGTATTTTTAATAGTTACAAAACAGAAAATCCCGTTTGCTAATATTAAGAAAGAAATTCCTTTACTACTTGCATCCGGTGTTGCAATGGGAATTAACTGGATTCTTCTGTTTGAAGCATATAAGTACACAACGGTATCCGTTGCTACATTGAGCTATTATTTTGCACCTGTTATCGTCACAGTTGTCTGCCCTATTCTTTTTAAAGAAAAGCTGACAAGGAAACAAATAATATGCTTTGCCATGTCCACACTGGGGCTTGTTATGATTACCGGTATAGGTGATGTGGGTGGCGGAAAAGATTTCATTGGAATATTATTCGGATTAGGTGCTGCAGTATTCTATGCATCCGTTATTCTCCTGAATAAATTTATCAAAAATGTGGAAGGTATTCACAGAACATTTTTGCAGTTCCTTTCTGCTATTGTTATTTTAATTCCGTATGTAATAGTAACAAGTGGAGTGACTTTAGGAAATCTAAATAGTGTAGGCTGGGTGAATCTGCTGATTGTCGGTCTTATTCACACAGGCGTAACATACTGCATGTATTTTTCTTCACTGAAAGAATTGCCGGGACAAAAAGCAGCGATTCTTAGCTATATTGACCCATTGGTTGCGGTACTGATTTCTGTCACTATTTTAGGAGAGACTATGACATTGTGGCAGGTGATAGGTGGTATTTTAATTTTGGGCTTTACGCTTTGGAATGAAATTTCACCAGAAGCCAGGGAGTAAGGTAGTTATAGTGTTATTAAAGAGTGTTGGGAACTTGAACTATAAGTACAAAAAACAGGAATTGAATTTGGAAAGGGCGCATAGATGCGTTTCGGTGTAAATACATGAAAAGAATGAACATAAAAGAACTAATGGAAAAGCCTTTGCCACAAATACCACAGGAAATATCAGGTGCTTTAAGCAGAAATCAAATAACACTAACATCTTTTGAAAAGAAAAATGATATATTAGCAAGCGAGTCATTACAAAACGAGGCAGGTTATAAGAAAATGGATGATGGTAGTTATCTGGTGTCCATGTATTGCCCTATGCCTAATATTACTCCAGAAATGATAGAATGGTGGTTCTGGTGGCATCCGCAAAGAAATGAAAGATATCAAGTATGGTTTCCAGAATCCCATTTTTCGATTGGATTTTCTAAAAAGCAAAAAGATTATTTTGAATGTGAAAATCTACCACCATTTCAGAATAATACACAGTATCCTGTTGAGAAAATCGGTGGAACAAAAATGCCATTAAGAATTGATTTTGTTTCTCCAGAAGAATTTGGTTTTTCAGAATCTGTTATGCAGGAGAACAATATTCCTTTGATTGTGTGTGGTCATGTAGGTGCTTTCAATGGTTTGATTTGGCATACTGAAATGGCACACATTTTCAAACAGACAGAGGATGGGTTATTTATGATAAGTAGATTTTGGATGGGAAAAACTTTAAAGAATCCATTGTTAAGGAAAGTGATATTAACAGATGCTTTAGCGAAAGGAATGGCAGAGCATTGTTGTATTGAGTATAGAAATCTTTTTGAAATCTTACCGATTCTATATAACGAGAAATAGTTAAATTCTAATTTGACCTATAGCAACAGCCAGTTGCTTGTTTATCTGAAATACTCGCCATATAATTTATACGAGGTGATGATTTGTATGGAAACGAAAGACGTAATACTTGAACTCCGAACTAAAAAAGGTTTATCACAGGATGAGCTCGCAGAAAAGGTAATGAATCAAATTGACATGGGAGAGAATAAAAATGGCAGATAAGCACATTCAAATAAACGAATTACCTTACTGCAAAGCTGTGAAAGAATGGCTTGTTTTAAGGTACGGAAAGGACCAAGCAAAAGACATATGGAAGGAAATAGAGGAGCAGTACAATGCGTATCTGCCTGACCTTCCGGACTATGGCGGAAAGAAGAATGGACATGCCATGGCCATCTATGGAGGATTGCTGATATTTTCCATGTATCCTGTACTTCCAGATCAGCCGCCAATTTCAGAATTACAGGATTTTGTTCAGAACCTGTTTATGGGTTCCTTTACAAAACTCGGTAAGTTCTTTAATCTGAACCGTTCTTTTGATATGTGGCTGATTGATAAGATTTTCAGAAAGTCAGGCAACGGCGATCGTAAGGATGCCGTAAAATATCCGGATGGTTTTATCAATGTGGATGAACCCTATGATAAGGAGCATCATGCGGCGAGGTATTATTTTGTCAAGTGCCCGAATGCGGAGTTTGCGAAGAAACATAATTTGCTCCATGTACTGCCTCTTTTATGCAACAGCGATTTCTTTGGCATAGAGCAGCTCCACGGAACATTAATCCGCTGCGGAACATGCGGCAACAGTGATATATGTGATTATTGTGTTGTGGGTAGCAGAAATCCTCTGGCGATGGAATATGAAATCGTAACAGACGAGGGAGGTTTTCTTGTCAGCAGGAAGAAAGAGAACTAAAGAAATTTCAGGATACATCTGAAATAAGAGTTGGAGATTCAGATTATGAGATTACTAATATATGGTGCAGGTGTAATTGGTTGCTGGTATGCAGTCT
>CAYTGQ010000073.1:0-10702 GCA_964437345.1 uncultured Lachnoclostridium sp.
AGGTATTTATTGCTGATAATATCAAGGAAGTTATTCCAGAATTCCTTATGTTATTAAAGGGTGTTATCGACTGTCCTGATTTACCACTTAACGTTTCACGAAGTGCATTACAGAATGATGGATTTGTAAAGAAAATCTCTGATTATATTACAAAGAAGGTTGCAGACAAGCTTTCCGGTATGTATAAGGTAGAACGTGAAAATTATGAGAAATATTGGGATGACATCAGTCCATTTATCAAATTTGGCTGCTTAAAGGATGATAAATTCAGAGATAAAATGAAAGATTTTATTATCTTTAAGAATTTAGAAGATAAATATATTACACTTCCAGAGTATGTAGAGGCTGCTAAGAAAGCTAACGTTGATGAAGCCGTTTCTGCAGAAAATGAAGAAACTGTAGAAGTTGTAACAGAGAATGGCGAAACTGTAGAAGCAGGTAATAGTGCAGATGCAGATGAAAAAGAACCAGAAACAACGGTGGTCTACTATGTAACTGATATGCAGCAGCAGAGCCAGTATATCAATATGTTCAAAGCAGAAGGTATTGATGCACTGATTTTAACTCATAACATTGATCAGCCATTTATCACTCATTTAGAACAGGGTGATGATAAGGTTCGTTTTCAGAGAATTGATGCTGACTTAACAGAAGCATTCAAGGAAGAAACAGAAGAAGATGCTCTCAAAGAAGAAACAGATACTTTAACAGAAGTATTTAAGAAAGCACTTGGTAAAGAAAATTTAACTGTTAAGGTTGAAATGCTTAAAAATGAAAATGTATCTTCAATGATTACTCTTTCTGAAGAAAGCAGAAGAATGCAGGATATGATGAAGATGTATGGAATGGGCATGAATATGGGCATGTTCGGTGGTGAAGGAGAAACTTTAGTGCTTAATGCTAACAACCAGCTCGTAAAATATATTTTCGAACATAAAGATGGAGAACATATCAATATGATTTGCGAACAGCTTTATGATTTGGCAATGTTAAGCCACAAACCATTAGAGCCAGAAGCAATGACAAAGTTTGTAGCAAGAAGTAACGAAATCATGGTGCTGCTTACAAAATAAAGAAAAGTGGTAAAAATGAGTCTCTAAAAATAAAAGGTGGGCAGAATACTTGAAGAAAAATATTGAGTATTTTGTCCGCTTTTCTTTACTTTTGTGAAATAGAAGTGTATAATATTTAAAGTGTTTTAAATAAGCTTCCGTGGCTCAGTCGGTAGAGCAACTGATTCGTAATCAGTAGGTCGAGGGTTCAAGTCCCTTCGGGAGCTCTAGTATTTATAAGGGTCTAAATAGTTAGGCATTCTTGGTTTAATCTTAGAAAAAATTAAATCTTCAACAAGTTCTGGCTACATTGTTTGTAGTCCTTGCCAAATCGGCATTTTACAAAACTTACTACCTTGACAAGTTAATAAGGCTTTACACCAATAGAAATCTGTGATAGTATGAAAAATGAGAAGGGGTGTTGTTTATGACAAATAATGAGTTATTGTTAGCGATTTCCGATATGATGGATAAAAAATTAGATGAAAAATTGGATAAGAAATTAGATGAAAAATTAGAACCAATATATGAAAAGTTGGATAAGAAATTAGATGAAAAATTGGATAAGAAATTAGATGAAAAATTGGAACCAATATATGAAAAGTTGGATTCATTAGAGGGAAGAGTAAAAAAAATCGAATTGACACAAGAAAGTGATATTATACCTCGATTACAAAATATAGAGGCATGTTATCTTTCAACATTTGAAAGATATCAGAAGAGTATTTCTGACCACGAAGCAATGAAGCAGGATATAGCACTTATCAAAAAAGTGGTACTTGAACATAGTGAAAGGTTTCAATTAATAGCAGGTAATTAAAGAATAGATGAAATAGAGGTGTAAGGTCTTATTAAAGTGTTGAGACTTTGCACCTTTTATATTTCAACTTTACAATCGAACATATGTGTGTTATTATAAAAGAAACAAACGTATATTCGAAAGATGGTGAAGGGATGAGACAGATGATTTATGGAGCGGAGAATATGACAATGATGCAGAAGCTGGAGATTTTGGCAGATGCAGCTAAGTATGACGTTGCCTGCACTTCAAGCGGAGTTGATAGAAAGGGCAATGCCGGTGGGATGGGAAATGCTGTGGCTGGTGGTATCTGTCATTCTTTTGCAGCAGATGGAAGATGTATCTCCCTTCTTAAGATATTACTTACCAATGAATGTATTTATGATTGCAAGTATTGTATTAATCGCTGTTCCAATGATGTGGTAAGAACTTCTTTTACAGCAAGGGAAGTGGCAGAGCTGACGATAGAGTTTTATCGTAGAAATTATATCGAGGGTTTGTTTTTGAGTTCCGGAATTCAGAAAAGTCCAGATTATACTATGGAACAGATGTATGAAGCCTTGCGGATTCTTCGGGAAGACTATCATTTCTATGGTTACATTCATGTAAAGGCAATTCCGGGAGCAGACCCATTTCTGATAGAGAGAATCGGTTATCTGGCTGACCGTATGAGCATTAATCTGGAGCTTCCGACTGCGGAAGGTTTGAGGACTCTGGCACCGCATAAGAATCGCAAGAATATTCTGAAACCTATGAGGCAGATACAGCTTATGAGAGAAGATAATCAGTTGTTTCTGGGTATAAATAGGCAAAGAGAGTGCGTGGCATTGCCAGAAAAGAATAATTTCCCTATTCAGACGAAAAATGACTACGCAATGTCAATTTACAAAAAACAAAAACAGTTTGTACCAGCTGGGCAAAGTTCTCAGATGATAGTTGGTGCCACCGGTGAAACGGATTATGAGATTATTAATGTGGCAGAAGCCTTATATGATAAGTTTGCTTTGAAACGAGTTTTTTACTCGGCTTTTGTCAATACTACCTTTGACAGTAATCTTCCTGTGCTGGAAGATGGACCACCTTTGTTAAGGGAACATAGACTTTATCAGGCTGACTGGCTACTTCGATTTTATCATTTTAAGGCTTCCGAGCTTCTTTCAGAAAAGCAGCCGAACTTCAATGTGTTATTAGACCCAAAATGTAACTGGGCAATGAATCATCTGGAACAATTTCCGGTTGAGATTAATAAAGCTTCTTATAAGACCCTTCTTCGGGTTCCGGGAATTGGAGTAAAGTCAGCTCAGAGAATTATGGCGGCAAGAAAGACGGCAACACTTGATTTTAATGATATTAAGAAGCTTGGAGTTGTTTTGAAAAGGGCAGTGTATTTCATTACCTGTAAAGGTAGAATGATGTACCCGGTTAAGATAGAACAGGATTACATTTTAAATCATATGTTGGAGATAAAGGAAAAGCTTCCTAGGGAAATTGCAGGGAAAGGGGCTTATGAACAGCTTTCTTTGTTTGACGATACAATGACAGCAATTCCATTTTCAGAATGGCAGAAGGGAAAAAATAATGCAGCAAAGAGTATATATTTGTGATGGTACAATAGATGGGATTTTTACAGCAATTTATGATGCCTGGGCTAGTAAATATGGACATAAGAATATAAAACTTATGGAACAGGAGCAGTTAGAGACAATGGAACTTTTCTGCGAGTATGTAGAAGTTATAACGGACCGAGAAAAGGCAGAAAAGGTTGCAGGAACCATTCCGGACCGAATATCTGAATATGGATATTATTTGCTATGTCACTGTTGTTTATCCAAGATGAAGGGACGTTCGGATGCTATTTATCGTTTTGTACTTTATGGATTTTCGCAAGGGGAGAAGGTACTGGAACAGATGGCACATCCATATGTACAGCCTATCTATAAAATGTATAGAAATGTTAATAATGAGGTACTCCATTACAAAGGCTTTTTGCGGTTTCATGAATTGAAGAGTGGTATAATGGCAGCGAGAATCAGACCAGAGAATAATATTTTATCGATGCTGGCATCACATTTTGCAGACCGTTTTCAGGGTGAGAACTGGATTATTTATGATGAAGGAAGACAATTAGCTGCAGTACATAAGGCATATTCTATATGGTTTGTGGTAAATGGTGAAAATCTGGAAAAAGAAAAGCTTTTGGATTATTCAGAAGCTGAATTAGAATGGCAGAAGCTATGGGATGGTTTTGTAAATACTATTGGGATAGAGGAAAGAGAAAATCATACATTGCAAATGCAAATGCTTCCATATCGCTACCGCGAATTTATGAATGAATTTACTCCAAATATCATAAAAAAATAAAAATTGATTTTAATGCAGACAAGATCAGGTGTCGTATAAAAGCTGTAAAAAGAGGAATACTAGACCTGTAAATATATTTTTAGGAGGGTATTCCATGAAGAAAAGATTATATCTGTTATTAGCAGTATGTTGCTTGTGCATGGTGACATTAGTTGGTTGTTCAAGAAGAAATACTACAGGCAATGACACATCCAATGGAACAACAACCAATGGTACAACTAATGGAACAAATAATAATGGAACCAATACCAATAATCCAAATACCAATGGAACTACTGGTGGTACAGACACTACTAATGGTGCAAATACTAACAATAACGCAAACAATAATGGCGGTGTTGGACAGGATATTATTGACGGTGTAGAAGATGTTGGTGATGATATCTTAAATACAGGAGAAGATATTATTAATGATGTAACGGGTAATGGTACAACTAATGGAACTAAGAACAGTACAACCAATAACAGCACAACCAATAATAGTGTAACGAATGGAACCAATCCATAGCTTACTGTTTATTTTTGGCAGGAAGGGTATTAAAGTCCTTCCTGCTTACATATTTAAAGTGATACATACGGAAATCCCAATGCAATTAGTGATAACGTTTGCTGTATACTTTAGTGTCTGGTTTGACATTCTGTAAAACGTTACGTGTGGCAAGAAGACGTTTTTTCTCTTCTTTTAGATTGATAGAAAAGAGAAAACAATCAAATCCCTGATAAAAAATTTCTTTTTCCATAATCATTCCGAGTTTTTTAGCAACCTGAATAGAAGCAGTATTGTCTTTGGCAATGACGGCTATAAGTCTGGATGCCTCCAATTCGTCTATGGCAAATTCGATAATTTTACGGCATGTTTCAGTAGCATAGCCTTGATTCCAATAATCGTGGTCAATTAGATAAGAAAGTTCAAGTTCATTCTGTCCATCAATAGTCTGACTCTGAAGCCCGGCTCTGCCAATTAAGTGATTATTTTTTTGAGTAAATACACCCCAAAGACCATATCCATAGAAAGCATATACATTTTGAATATAGGCAGCATGTTTTTCAAGCTCTTCGGGTAGGGAAGACATAGATGGAACATATCTGCGTATTTCATCGTTTTGATAGATATCATATAAGGCAGGGATATCGTCTATGGAAAGTTCACGGAGAGTAAGGCGTTTGGTTTTTCCAATAGTAAGAGGAACTCCGTTGGAGCGGTCAAGTACCTGATTCAAATATTCAGGTGTCAAGACATTTAAACTATCTGTAGCTATAGCAGCAGAGTATAAATCCTGATTACCGGAATGTGGATTGATGAAGCCGACACAGGCAATGGATGCAGCATTGGCTGCTAAAACTCCATTAGTAGAATCTTCAATTACAATAGCCTCATCAGCATTTACATTAAGAAGACGAAGGGCTTCTAAAAAAACGTCAGGTGCCGGTTTGGGTTTATTAAGAGCAGCACCAGATGCTACACATGTAAAATATGAACCAAGCTGAAATTCATCTATAACAGATTGAATATGTTCCAGAGTACCAGAAGAAGCTACGGCAAGCTTTATACCATGCTTAGCAAGGTTTTTAATCAGTTCAATGGCGCCGGGAACAGGTGGTTGTCCATCTTCTTTACAAAGTTTATTGCAGTTCACTTTATCCAATTCTATTATTTCATCCACAGTGGCAGGAACGTGATAATCTTTAATTATTGTATCAAACATATGCTTTACGGTAGAGCCTACAAAGCTATAAAAATATTCTAAAGGGAGACTGACACCATAAGCTTCTATGGTTTGTTGAGCTGCTTTGGCATGAAGAGGTTCACTATCTACTATTACACCATCCATGTCAAAAATAACTGCTTTAAGCATGAAAACCTCCTTATAAATAAAAGTTTTATTAATTATAGTTTTATTATAGCAAATATAGGAAAGGTTTGGTATAATTTAATTTAGCTTATGAAACAAAAGGAAGGAGAAGGAATGCTATGCCATTTATTAATTCAAAAATTAGTGTAAAATTATCTGAAGAAAAAGAAATATGTATCAAGAATCGATTAGGACAGGCAATTGCCTTAATACCAGGTAAGTCCGAAAGCTGGCTTATGTTAGGGTTTGAAGATGAATATAAATTGTATTTTAAAGGAAATGAAGAAGAAAAGGCTGCTTTTGTTGAGGTAAGCATTTTTGGCAGTGCAAGCAGTACCGCACTTAATAGCCTTACAGTTGAAATCTGTGATATTTTTAATGAAGAATTAGGGATCCCTAAGGATAAGATTTATGTCAAATATTCTGAAACCCAGTCTTGGGGTTGGAATGGAAGTAATTTCTAATAAATAAGGCTCTCCAGTAGAAAATTATTGTTATATAATAATTTCTATTGGAGAGCTTTACTTATTCAAGAAGCTTTTCATATAAAAGCCCCATAATGAACCACAGAGGTGCATAATCAAGTCGTATTACGCCCTGATAGTGGTATTTTGTACTGGAATAATCCCAAGGGCAGGCATTTCTTTTTTTTAACCATCTTCCGGAAAAAAATTCTGTTGTATATATGCAGAATGTGTATAGTGTACCACGGAAGATAACATTGTGTTCTTTTATTCTTTTGCTGATTGGAGCAATAAATGATGCCATGCCATATATTGGAAACATCCATATCGAGGTGTTGCAGAGAAATCTTGGATCTTTATGTTCCAGAACGGAATGCAGTCCTGTCCAGAAACATTCCAGACACCAGCCAACACAACCACATAAAATGAAATTGTTTAATAGATGTTTTTTCATAAAAATAGGATTTCCAATTTTGGAAATCCTATGCGTTCTTAGATTGTTTTTTATATAGAATGGAATCCTTTACCAATAATTTCACTGGTATTAGTAATTAAAATAAAAGCAGATGGGTCTGCAGTACGGATAAAGTTACGAAGTTTAATTGCTTCCATACGGTTCAGAACCGTAAAGACAATATATTTATGTGTTCCAGAGAAAGCCCCTGTTGCTTCACAGACAGTAGCACTTCTATGCAAGTCATTAACAATGAAGTGGCAAATTGGATCACTTTCGATACAAACAACATTGAAATATTTGCAAAGATTAATATTTTCAATAATAGTATCTACCAGAAATGATTTTACAGTCAGACCCAGCACAGAGAATAAACCAGTTTTAACATCAAATACCAGAAATGAGCCGATTACAAGCAAAGCATCCGTTACCAGTAAGGCATTACCGATATTAATGCTGGTATATTTTTTTAATAACATGGCAATTACATCCGTACCTCCACTGGAAGCACCAATATTGAATAAAATGGCAGAACCGGCTGCAGGAAGGGCAATGGCAAAAACCAGTTCCAGTAAAGCATCATCTGTCAAAGGACCTGAAAGTGGAACCAAACGCTCTAAAATTGAAATTGTCATAGATAATAAAATACTGGTGTAAGCAGTCTGAGCTGCAAATTTCTTACCAAGGAAAAAGAATCCAATTACTAACAAGGTCATATTGGCAATAAAGGAGAAATCTCCGGGTGTAATTTGAAACAGTTTACTGATGATTACAGCAAGACCGGTAACTCCGCCGAATGAAAAGTTATTCGGGAATTTGAAAAAATATACACCAATTGCCATAAGAAAAGAACCTAAGTTCAGTAATAAGAAATTTCTGGTAGAAAATTTCGCGTTCATAATAAATTGTGTCCCCATCTTTCACGTTTAGAATAATAAAACCAATTATTATTCTAACATGTTTTTTCCTAATGTCTAGGTTTTTTTCAAAAGTTGTGGTAAAATGTACGCGAGCAGTAAAGCATGCGGCGCGAAGTGACATTTGCTTTTTGCCGCGATAATGAGCAGACTAAGAATAGAAAATACTAGTTTAGCTTGTCAAATTGAAAATTTATGTGTGTATAATATGAAAGGAATAAAATGATGAATATAATAAATGCAAATGTTATTTTAAAAAAAGGTGAAGGAAGAACTCTGAAAGCAGGCGGTGCATGGGTTTATGATAACGAAATAGATAAAATAGAAGGTAATTTTGTAAATGGGGATTTAGTAAAGGTACTAGATTTTGATGGATATCCTATGGGTACTGGATTTATTAATACCAATTCTAAAATTACAGTGCGTATGTTATCCAGAAAAAAGGATACTGTGATTGATGAAGCGTTCTTTGAAATGAGAGTTCGTGCAGCATGGGAATATCGCAAGAAAACAGTAGATATCAGCAGCTGTCGTGTGATTTTTGGAGAAGCAGATTTTTTACCAGGTTTAGTAGTGGATAAATTTTCCAACGTATTAGTTGTACAGTCTTTGGCAATGGGAATTGACCGTTATAAAGAATTAATTGTGGACTTGTTAAAGAAAGTCATGAAGGAAGATGGAATTGACATCATAGGTGCTTATGAAAGAAGCGATGCAAAGGTTCGTAAGCAGGAAGGTATGGAACAGGTAAAAGGATTTATCGGAGAACCATTTGATACCAAGGTTGCTATTGTGGAAAATGGCGTAAAATATAATGTTGACATAGCAGATGGTCAGAAAACCGGATTTTTCTTAGATCAGAAATATAATCGTCTGGCAATCCAGAAGCTATGTAAAGGTGCAAAGGTATTAGATTGCTTTACACATACTGGTTCCTTTGCATTAAATGCAGGTGTTGCAGGAGCGGAAAGCGTATTAGGAGTGGACGCATCTGACCTTGGAGTTAAGCAGGCAGAGGAAAATGCAAGATTAAATGGTTTGGAAGAGACTGTGAAATTCCAGTGTGCGGATGTATTTGATTTGCTGCCACAGTTGGAAAAAGACGGAGAGAGATTTGATGTGGTTATCTTAGACCCACCAGCATTTACAAAGTCACGTAATTCTGTTAAAAATGCTGTAAAGGGTTACAGAGAAATCAATATGAGAGGTTTGAAGCTTGTAAAAGATGGAGGTTATTTAGCAACCTGCTCCTGTTCTCATTTTATGACACCAGAATTATTTACAGAAACAATAGGACAGGCAGCTAAGAGTGTACACAAACGTTTGCGTCAGGTAGAATATCGTACACAGGCAGCGGATCATCCAATTTTGTGGGCGGCAGACGAGTCTTATTATTTGAAATTCTACATTTTCCAGGTTTGTGATGAGAAGTAAGAAGAAAAATGCTTGAAAATACTGAAATTTATGAGAGTTACAGGATTTTGAAGTGAAAAGAAAGTTGCATTCTTTGATTAAAGATAGTAAATTGTAAAATGAGAGCTTTAAAAAAGTGGTGACGTATATAGAACAGACTATGGTGAATTTTAGAATGGATGAAGAACTTAAAAAGAACAAGGAACAGATTGGTCAAGAGATGGAACTTAGTATGACTACTGCATTTACTATCATAAAAAGACAGTGCAATGTAATAAATGCACTGTCTTTTTACTGTGTATGCCTAACGGTGTACGTTTCCAATGGGTGAAAGTTCCAAATTAGCCAGTAGTGAGATAGTAATTTAGAAGAATCCTTTTTCTTTCTTCTCTTTTCTACAAACCTTCATAGGTATGTTGACTTATCTTTCCTATAGAACGATTCGCAACTTTTATTGATGAAACCTTTATTTTTCCGGAAATATCCTCTCCTTCTTTACTTATTTCTACATAGTTATATTCATTTATTTTATAAAAATAATCACATCCCTGTTTCCAATGGTTTCTATAAATCTCTGGAACTTCTGCTGTACTAATTGGGACTTCTCGAGCAAATGAACCTGTATTACAAACGGTTGATTTATAAAGTGTTTTTTTCCCATTTGTTATTGCAAGCTTATCTCCTTCTTGAATTAGATAACCTTTTGAACTGTAATTGTGCCAATATATTGGTTCACCTGAATCGATAGCCGCCTTGATATCATATATACTTTCATCCATCAATATTAACCAATAATTCATTGTTATACACTCCTTTATGATTTTTAATTGTACCTCTTATGATTATATCGTATTTGGAACAATATTACAATTTGTAATGTTTAACAAGAAACGTGAATTTTCAATTAACCAACGCATAAAATTTTGATAAAAAAGTGCCGTAGATATTTTCTTAATATATTTAAGTAACTAATATGCAAAGTGCTAGTATGCCTTTAGAAAAAATAGTGGAGTTAGCATTATTGCCTCTTGGGGAAGTATTTATGTCATTTTAGCTTAAGAAGAAAATCGTTGACTTATTGAAATTTGGGTGTTATAATTTGAGAAGTTAAATTGCGAAAAAATTCGTAAATAAAGGAGGGTGTATAGTGAGATTAGTAAATCAAAATTTATTAAAAATCTATATTTTTCATTTAGTGCAAGATGGAAATGCAATGACAGCAAATGATATCTATGTATGTGTGAAAAGAAATGATGTTGAAGACGTTTCATTAGACCTGTTGAATAAAACACTTCATTCCATGGTTGACAATGAAACATTAAAATGCAGTGATGGAATTTATCAAGTTACGGAGAAGGGAAGTGAGGTTTATCAAGAAAATAAAGCAAA
>CAYTGQ010000074.1:0-10613 GCA_964437345.1 uncultured Lachnoclostridium sp.
GATGGATAGTGCTCCATCATATATACACGGCAAATACACATTAGTGTAGTATAAATAACTGTGAAAGGGACAAATTTCTTTCCCTTTCCATCAGGCAGGGTCATACATAGTGCCATAAGTCCTCCAATTGCCGTTTCCACGTGTCCTGACGGGAAAGAAAATCCGGTATCAAGCTTTAACTCCAGCATGGACCACCATGCATAATAGACCATTCCCGCCTCTTCGTATGGACGTGGTCTGGCAACATAATCCTTTAGGAACCCTTTCACAAATAATGCGCCGATTACAATTGCTCCCAAAATAGCGACTCCTGTCTTTCGCGTCTTTGGAAACAACAATAATATTACACCTAATGCTATCAACCACGCACCGTATTCACCGCTAAAGGAGATGAGACGCATAATATTCGTCACTACGGGATGTCCAATTTCAGCAAGCCTATGGCACAATTCTAACAGCACATAATCAAATGTCCGAAATGTTTCATTCAACCAATCTGCAATCATAATAAACCTCCTCTTATATCAATGCATATTCATTTCAATTTATTTCTATCATAACATCTAAAAAACAAAAATCAGAGCAGAAAAACCCAAGTCCATCCAAGCTTTCCTACCCTGATATTTTATTTCACCTTACACCCCAAAACGCACTTTTCTATACGCCAGGATTTCTTCCTTACATTTCTCAAATCCCAGTTTTCCACAATCTAAGCAAAGGTCATAGTTTCTGGCATCGGTCCAGTCGCGGCCTGTGTAATGCATGTAATAATCTCCACGATACTTATCTACCTTGGCAATAAATTTTTTCATTTCACGAGGAGTCATGCTGTTACGTTCCATAGCTCTTTCGAAGCAGAAGTCCTCATCTGCATGAACGAACACGCTCATCACATTTGGATAATCACGAAGCACAAAGTCTGCACAACGGCCTACGATTACACAGGACTCTTTCTCGGCAAGCTGCTTAATAATTTTCGCCTGATAATTAAATAAATTCTTATCGGATACAAAATTATCTGAATCAGGTGGAATCAAGTCTCCATCATAGATATTTTTTGAAAGTCTGAGGAATGGATTTTTTCTCAGCTTCTCATCTGCTTCACCAAATAATCCTTCGCTGATTCCGCTATCTTCCGATGCAAGTCGAAGAATGTCTCTGCTGTAAAATGGAATTCCCAACTCCTCTGCAACCATCTGACCTACTGTCTTTCCTCCGCTTCCATACTGTCTTGCAATTGTTATTACAATATTCTCCACTGCTTCTACCCCCTTTTATTCTCCCAGATATGCTTTTTTGATAGAATCATCATTCATTAAAACCTTTGCATCGCCTGAAAGTACAATTTTACCTGTTTCTAATACATATGCTCTATCTGCAATGGATAAAGCCTTCTTCGCATTCTGTTCTACCAGTAAAACAGTTGTCCCACTGGCACTAACCTTCTCGATGATATCGAAAATCTCATTTACAAAAATAGGGGACAATCCCATAGATGGCTCATCCATTACAATCATCTTAGGATTAGACATTAATGCACGCCCCATGGCTAACATCTGCTGCTCTCCACCGGACAGTGTTCCCGCTCTCTGAGTCTTACGCTCCTTCAAACGTGGAAAACGATTATATACACTTTCTAAATTATTTGCAATCTCTTTTTTATCTTTTCGGGTATATGCTCCCATAATTAAGTTTTCATAAACACTGAGCTGTGCAAATACACGGCGGCCTTCCGGAACATGTGCAATTCCCATTTCTACAATTTTATGAGCCGGCATCTTTGTAATGTCCACTCCTTCAAATACAATGGAACCATGTTTTGCAGGCAGGAGGCCTGTAACTGTATGAAGTGTTGTGGTCTTTCCTGCACCATTGGCACCAATCAGTGCGATAACCTCTCCCTGATTTACCTCAAAAGAAACATCCTTTAATGCCTGAATCATACCATAATACACTTGCAGCTCTTTTACTTCCAACATTGCCACTTTCCCGTTCCTCCTATTCGCCTAAATATGCTGTGATTACTGTAGGATCATTGAGTACAGTTTCTGTTTTTCCCTTTGTAAGCACTCGTCCAAAATTCAACACAGTCAACTCTTCACAGATACCGCTTACCAGTTTCATGTCATGCTCAATCAAGAGAATAGTCGTATCAAATTTGTCTCTGACAAAACGAATGGTATCCATCAGTTCCGCGGTCTCATTAGGGTTCATACCTGCCGCAGGCTCATCCAGCAAAAGCAGCTTTGGCTCTGTAGCAATCGCTCTGGCAATTTCCAGCTTACGCTGTTTACCATAAGGAAGATTGCTTGCCAGAATATCTGCCTCACCATCTAAGTCAAACACCTTTAAAATCTCCATTGCACGATCATCCATCTCTTTTTCTACCTTATGATACTTAGGTAATCTGAAAATTCCCTCCAGCACAGAATAAGTATGATGATTATGAAGTCCCGCCTTTACATTATCAAGCACAGACAACTCTTTAAAAAGGCGGATATTCTGAAAGGTTCTTGCAATTCCTTCTTTATTAATCTCAGTAATCGATTTACCTGTGATGTCTTTACCATCCAGACGAACAATTCCTTCACTTGGTTTATATACTCCTGTAAGCAGGTTAAATACAGTAGTTTTTCCTGCACCATTCGGTCCAATTAAACCATAGAGCATACCTTTTTCAATAGTTAAATCAAAACCGTCTACCGCACGAAGGCCACCGAATGAAATAGACAAATTTTTTACTTCTAACATTGCCATAATTATTCTACCTCCTTCATGCTTCCATTCTTATTTTTTGCTTTGTTTTCTTCTCTCCAGTCCTTAATCTTTGCCTTGACTTTTTCTCTCCAGTTAATTGCTGAAGGCGCAGAGTTAAATAGCATCATGGCAATCAGCACGATAGCATATATCAACATACGGTAGTCAGAAAGTCCACGAAGCATTTCCGGAAGGACTGTCAGTATTACCGCTGCAATGATAGAACCTCTGATATTACCAATTCCACCTAATACTACAAATACCAGAATCAAAATAGATGTATTGTAGTCAAACTTCTTCACAGTCAATGTAGATAAATTATGGGCATATAAAACCCCTGCCACTCCCGCAAGTGCTGCTGAAATAGAAAATGCCATCAGCTTATATTTGGTTATATTAATACCAACTGATTCAGCAGCGATTCGGTTATCACGAATAGCCATAATCGCACGACCGCTTCTGGAATTAATCAGATTTAAAATAATAAACAAGGCAATCAAAATAAGTACAACACCGATTGTAAAGGTGGAGTTTTTAGGCGCTCCTGTAATACCAAGTGCCCCTTTAACAAGCACCTGTCCATCAGCTTCCATGTTAAGACCTGCTGTGTCTGTTACTGAAAAATGTAATCCATTGCTGTCACGTCCTACATAGATTACGTTCACAAGGTTTTTAATAATTTCACCAAATGCCAAAGTTACAATGGCAAGGTAATCGCCTCGTAACTTAAGTACCGGAATTCCAATTATAATTCCAAATAAAGCCGCAACACCAGCTCCGATTAAAATCGCCAAAATAAAACGAACCATCTCCGGAAGCGCATCTCCCACAAGAACAGAAAAGAATGCACTGGCATATGCACCTACACACATAAATCCAGCATGTCCAAGACTCAATTCACCGGAAATACCTACTACCAGATTTAAGGAAATGGCAGCAATTGCATACACACACATCGGAACCAAAAGCCCTTCCATCAGACTGGAAATATTATCTGTCATAACCAGTAACTGTATTACCAGATATGCAACCACAACCATTAAATAAGTAATGGTATTGCTTTTTGCGGTTTTATCCATGTTTTTAAAAAGATTTACTTTCATTTTCATTGATTCCACCTACACTTTCTCCTGAATATTCTTTCCGAACAAGCCAGTAGGCTTAACCAACAAAACTACAATCAAAACAGCAAATACAATAGCATCTGCCACCTGTGAAGATATGTAAGCTGTCCCTAAATTTTGAATAATACCCAACAGAATTCCTCCAACCATAGCTCCCGGAATGGAACCAATTCCTCCAAATACAGCAGCTACAAAGGCTTTAATACCCGGCATTGCACCTGTGTAAGGCGTAAGACTTGGATATGCAGAACACATAAGTACACCTGCAATTGCAGCCAGACCAGAACCAATTGCAAATGTCAGGGAAATCGTTGCATTTACATTGATACCCATAAGCTGTGCAGCACCACGGTCCTCAGACACCGCTTTCATAGCTCTTCCCGGCTTTGTCTTGTTTACAAACAGGGTCAGACCACACATAATCACGATACACGCAATAATAGTCACTATTGTTGTTCCCGAAATAACCAATTCACCATTTGCCAAGGATACAGAAGGCACAGAAATCACGTTAACAAAAGATTTTGCATCTGCACCAAACACCAATAACGCTACATTCTGCAGAAAATAGCTGACACCAATGGCTGTAATCAATACTGCCAAGGAAGAAGCTGCTCCACGCAATGGTTTATAGGCTATCTTCTCAATGGTGATTCCTAAAACGGTACACACAACCATACTAATTAATACAGCAGGTAAAGGACCCACTCCGGCTCCTGTCAGTAAAGTAAGCGTTGTATATGCTCCAATCATGATTACATCACCATGAGCAAAATTTAACATCTTTGCAATTCCATATACCATGGTATATCCCAAAGCAATAATCGCATAAACACTTCCTAAGCTTATGCCATTAATCAAATACGTTACAAAACTCATATTGGCTTTCCACCCTTCAAAAAATAATATATTTATACATTATATCTTTTTTGTTCACTCATAGCAAGTCATATCTGCTACAAATCCCTAAAAATCCCTAAAAAAAGGATATTCTCCAAATCTTACACGATATGAAGAATATCCCCTGATAAATTCTATTGTAGCGCTTTTATCACATCATTTTACTGCATTGCTTTGTATGCACCGTCAGTAATAACAACTGCCTTAGGCTCTTTGTTAGGTTCACCGGAAGCATCCCATGTAATAGTACCAGTAAGACCCTCTAAAGTAATCTCTGTCATAGCTCCCTTCAGTGCATCACAAAGGTCAGAAGCAGACATATCTGCTGTAGCTCCGGAAGCTTCAATAGCTGCTTTAATTGCATACACTGCATCGTATGCATCTGCTGCGAACTGCATAGGAACTTCATTATTGTATTTTTCTGCATAAGTCTTAACAAACTTCTGAGTTGCGGCGTCTGTTGCATCTGCTGCGAAAGGTGTAAGGAGCATAACTCCTTCTGCTAAAGAAACATCAAAGTTTTCTACACCGAGGATTCCATCTAATCCATCACAGCCAAAAATTATAGGAGCATATCCCATATCGTTTGCCTGCTGTAAAATCAGAGAAGCTTCCTGGAAATAGATAGGCAGGAATAATAATTCTGCATCACTGTCTTTTGCTTTCTGTAACTGCACTTTAAAATCAGTCTTGCTGTCTGCAGTAAATGCTTCTGTTGCAACTACTTCAATTCCCTGATTTCCTGCTTCAGCCTTAAAGCTTTCACAAATACCAGAAGAATATGGGTCAGAGCTATCGTAAATAATAGCAACCTTTGTTGCTAACTGATTCATACCGATGAACTCAGCTGACTTAGTACCCTGTGTAGGGTCAGAGAAACACAGACGGAACGCATTGTCACCGCTGATACAATCAACAGCTGTTCCTGAAGGAGTAATCAGGAACATATTATCATTAGAAGCTTCTGACTCTACAGCGATACATGGAGCACTTGTTACTGTACCAACCAATAACTGCATACCCCAATCCTTCAGGATATTGTACGCATTAACAGATTTCTCTGCATCATGCTCATCATCTTCCATTCTGAACTCAATCATAGTTCCATTGATACCGCCTGCTGCATTGATTTCGTCAACTGCAATCTGAGCACCTTTGTTAACGGCATCACCATATGCTCCTGCACCACCTGTTAATGGACCAATGGCACCAATCTTAAATACAGCTTCTCCACTACTTGCTTCTTCGGAGCTTCCACCGCCACATCCGGTTAAACATCCCATTGCAAGCACAATTGTAAGTACAACACTAATAAACTTTTTCATTTTAACGCTTTACCTCCCTAAAACTAAATAATTTTTATTATGTTACTACTAAACATTCAAATTGTCAAGTTTTTCTTCTATTTTCCTTTCCTCGTCGCTGACATCATCGTTTCTGCCACTGTATACTCATCACGGAGATTCTGTGCCAGATTATAGATATCATTTAACGCTACTTTCACCTGATTCATATCATCTACAGCTTTCATCATGATATTCGTTCCACCATTAGAGGCCGCTGCCACTTCCTCACTATTAGCCGACAAATCTGTAACTGTATTTGCAATGGCTGTTGTGGACTCTGTAATGTGGTTTACAATGTTTCTGAAATCATTAATACTGCTGATTAACTGACTGACACCTGTGTTAATTTCATCAAATCTGCCTTTTGTCTCTTCAATAAGAGCATTCTGTTGTCCCACTGTTGCTACGGAATGGTTAATACTTGCTGTAACTCGTTCCACGTCTTCACTTAGCTCTGCAAGGATTGTTGCGATGTTTTCAGTTTCTGCCTTTGTCTGTACAGATAAGGAACGGATTTCCCCGGCAACCACTGCGAATCCTTTTCCTGCTTCTCCTGCTCTTGCTGCCTCAATGGATGCATTCATTGACAGTAGATGTGTATGCGTGGAAATATCATTAATAGAATCTAAGATTGCTTTCACACTGGCTGTTCTTTCATTTAAGGCTGCTACATATTCTACTGTTTCTTTATTATCCTGCTCTACTACCTGTGCATGGTTATGTAATTTATCCACTGCCTCTACACCAAGGATTACATCTTTTAATGTCTTTCCTGATGCTTCTACCATAGCTTCTGTCTGGCTTTGTGCATTAAGAGTACTATGTTCAATATCCATGCACATCTGTGACTGATTCTGAAGTTCATGGGCTGTATTTTCAATATTTACAGCAATGTCTTCCATGGTCATGCTGCTGGTATCAAGGGCTTTGTCTAATGTTGCAACATATCCATTTGCCTCATCAAAATGTGCTACAAGTTCTTCGGACACGCGTTTCACTGTGGCCATATTATCATCATTCAAAGCAATGGACAATTTTGTATTGTTGTAAATTGCAACGATAATCAATATCAGAAGAACCACCGATGTTCCTGCTTCGGTTGTGGACTCTCCACCTTGGAATGCCAGATAGAAATGTTTACCAGCAAATATTGGCATCACTAATAATGCAGTAGCAAATAATCTTGCTTTATTCAGATATGCTGACTGTGCAACTACCAAGGCAACTGCAAGCATGTAAAAATAAGGGGCATCTACATTCAGAACCATCACAATCCAAACGATAGTTGCCAATGTAGTCATCCACATACCACAGTTTTCTTTTCCTCGGTTTTTGAAATAAATAAGGGATGTTAAAATTCCACCGATTACACTGACAGCAATAATTACCATAGTAGATGTATCTCCATTCCCCATATACACCATCCCCAGCATATTGGCTAAAATACCAAGAATCACAACCATCAATGTAGGGTATACCTTTGAGTCTGCATTTCTAATTTGTTTTTCTGTCATAATATTTTCCCCTTTCGTAAACACAGCTGCTCCCAAAACTTTCCTCTCGTTGTGTCTATTTTACTACTTTGTAATCCCTTGTTCCACTGCTTTTTTAGCTACAGCCTCAGCCACTGCTTTCGCCACTCTCTTATCAAATGCCCCTGGAATAATATATTCTTCCTTTAATTCTTCCTCTGACACAATGGAAGCAATTGCCTTAACGGCTGCTACCTTCATTTCTTCTGTAATATCCGTAGCTCTGGCATCTAATGCTCCACGGAAAATCCCCGGAAATACCAGTACATTATTAATCTGGTTAGGAAAATCGCTTCTTCCGGTGGCAATGACCCTTGCTCCACCTTTCTTGGCTTCTTCCGGCATAATCTCTGGTGTTGGGTTGGCCATTGCAAAGCAGATTGCATCTTTATTCATAGTAGCAATCATCTCTGCTGTAACGATTCCCGGTGCAGACACGCCAATGAACACATCTTTTCCTTTCATCACATCTGCAAGACTGCCATGCTGACACTCTTTATTAGTAATTTCTGCCATTGCCTTCTGGGCATCATTCATCCACTCTTCTCCCGGTGCCAATGCTCCTGCCTTGTCTACAAGAACCACATCGCCTACACCTATTGTCAACAACAGCTTACAAATAGAAATTCCTGCACTTCCTGCCCCACTGATGACCACTTTAATATTTTCCATTTTTTTACCAACCAGCTTTACAGCGTTAGTTAAGCCTGCTGCCACTACAATTGCTGTCCCATGCTGGTCATCGTGAAATACTGGAATATCCAGTTCTTCTTTAAGTCTTCTCTCAATTTCAAAACAGCGTGGCGCAGAAATGTCCTCTAGATTGATTCCACCAAAGGTTGGCGCAAGATATTTTACTGTTTTAATGATTTCTTCCGGATCTTTGGTATCCAGACAGATTGGAAATGCATCAATATCCGCAAATTCTTTGAATAAAATAGCTTTTCCTTCCATAACAGGCATTGCTGCCTCCGGTCCAATATCACCAAGACCTAATACGGCTGTCCCGTCGGATACTACTGCTACCAGATTCCCTTTTGCTGTATAACGATATACCTCTTCCTTGTTATCTCTGATTTTACGGCATGGTTCTGCTACTCCCGGTGTATAAGCGGTACTCAAATCATCTCTGTTTTCTACCCTAACCTTGGAAAACACACCTAATTTCCCTTTATTTTCTTCATGCATTTCGAGTGCCAGCTGATTATAATCCTTTTTATTATCTGTTGTTTTCAATATATCTACCTTCTTTCGTCCATCCTATCTGTTTTGTTATCCTTATTCTCAAAGTGATTCTTACGACCGGCTTTTACCTTTCCTCTCCAGATATTCTTTTCTACCTTCTTCATAAAGATTTCTGCCCTCACTGTCTATAATCACCACTACCGGCATATCTTCCACATATAACTTTCGCAAGGCCTCTGTTCCCAAATCTTCATAGGCAATCAGTTCTGATTCTTTAACAGACTTTGCAAGCAATGCTCCTGCACCGCCAATGGCTCCAAAATAAGTTCCTTCATTCTTTTTGATAGACTCTACTACTTCAGGCAGACGGGCGCCTTTTCCTATCATGCCTCTTGCTCCCACATCCATAAGAGTTGGCGCATAAGCATCCATTCTTCCACTTGTGGTTGGTCCTGCAGAACCGATTACTGCTCCTGGTTTGGCTGGTGTTGGTCCTACATAATAGATAGTTGCATCCATCGGGTCAAATGGCAGTTTCTCGCCTCTTGCCAAGGTCTCACACATACGCTTGTGACCTGCATCTCTAGAGGTATAAATCTCACCGGTTAAATATACTGTATCTCCTGCCTTTAGACTTCTTGACACCTCTTTTGTAAGCGGTAATCTAATATATTTCTCCATACAGAATCATCATCCCTTTCACTCTGTTCCTATGTACTGCTTTCATGTAACTATTTCACATCATGCTTCTCTTCTTTACACATTATATTATCTTTGATTTATGTCTTGCCACATGGCAGTTAATATTAATCGCACATGGCATTCCGGCAATATGAGTTGGCAATGTTTCTATATTAAGTCCAATGGCTGTGGTTCTTCCGCCAAAGCCCTGCGGTCCAATGCCAAGTTCATTAATTTTGGCAAGCATTTCTTCTTCCAGTTCTGCATAATATGGGTCAGGATTATGACTTCCCAAATCTCTGATAATGGCTTTTTTTGCCAGCAAAGCAGCCTTATCAAATGTTCCTCCGATTCCAACTCCAACCACCATTGGAGGACATGGATTCGGTCCTGCTTTCTCTACGGTTTCTATGATAAAATCTTTGATTCCTTCAATACCGTCTGATGGCTTGAACATGCGTATAGCACTCATATTCTCACTTCCGAAGCCTTTTGGTGCCACTGTTATTGTCACTTTATCTCCTGGCACAATATCTGTATATATCATTGCAGGTGTGTTGTCCCCTGTGTTTCCACGGCGTACCGGGTCCTTTACCACCGACTTTCTAAGATATCCCTTATCATAACCGCGGCGTACACCTTCATGAATTGCCTCATATAAATCTCCTTCTATAAAATGAACATCCTGCCCAATTTCAAGGAATACACATGCCATTCCTGTGTCCTGACAAATAGGCACACACTCTCTATCTGCAATCTCACTGTTCTCAATGATTTTATCTAACACGTCCTGAGCAATTTCCCAGTCTTCCTGCTCTCTGCATTTACAAATCGCATTCTTTACATCCTTTGGAAGATGCAGGTTCGCCTCGATGCAAAGTTCTTCAACCGTATCCCGCACCATTGCCACGGTGATTTCTCTCATATGTCTACTCCTTTCAAAGGTCCGTTTTCTGATAAGTATACCACCATTCACTCCTCTATTCCAATAAATTTTTATTTTGCTACCTACACGTGCACTTGAGTTGCCACATTTTTTTGCACATCACATAATGGGGCGTTATCTTGCTGTGCAGAATATGATTTTT
>CAYTGQ010000075.1:0-10579 GCA_964437345.1 uncultured Lachnoclostridium sp.
AGGCAATTACAAGAGCCATTGCCGACCAGGCAAGAACAATCCGTATTCCTGTTCATATGGTAGAAACTATCAATAAATTAATTCGTATTCAGAGACAACTGTTACAGGAACTTGGAAGAGAGCCAAGTCTGGAAGAGGTAGCTGAAAAAATGAATATGCCAATTGAACGTGTCCGTGAAATTCAGAAGATTTCCCAGGAACCTGTATCTTTAGAGACACCAATTGGTGAAGAAGAAGACAGCCATTTAGGTGACTTTATTCAGGATGACAATGTACCTGTTCCGGCAGAAGCGGCAGCATATACTTTGTTAAAAGAACAGTTGCTTGAAGTGTTAGATACTCTTACAGAAAGAGAACAGAAGGTACTTCGTCTGCGTTTTGGATTAGATGATGGAAGAGCAAGAACTTTGGAAGAAGTAGGTAAGGAGTTTAATGTAACAAGAGAGCGTATTCGTCAGATTGAAGCAAAAGCATTACGTAAGTTAAGACATCCAAGCCGCAGCCGTAAATTGAGGGATTATCTTGAATAGACAGCCATTTCATTTGATAAAAATATTTGATGAGAAATAGATAAGGAATAGAAGAATGCAGTTATCAGACAGACTTACAATGGTGGCAGAGTTTGTAACACAAGGAAGCAGAGTGGCAGATATTGGCTGTGACCATGCCCATACATCTATTTATCTGATAGAAAAAGGGATTGCAGTAAAATCTATTGCCATGGATATTAATAAAGGGCCATTGCAAAGGGCAAAGGAAAATATTGCCCGTTATGGATATGAGGACAGAATTACTACAAGACTTTCTGACGGGGCAAAAGAATTAGAACCGGGAGAAGTAGATACCCTTTTAATTAGTGGTATGGGTGGTCTTTTAATGAATAAAATTCTTTCTGACAGCATAGAAGTGGTAAAGGCGGCCAAAGAACTGGTATTACAGCCACAGTCGGAAATTGCTCTGGTGAGAAAGTATATTCATGAACTGGGATTTTCAATTGAAAAAGAAGCTATGCTCATGGAAGATGAGAAGTATTATATAGCCATAAAAGCGGTTAAGGCTGTAGAAGCTTATGATAAAGAAATTTTCTACCGATATGGAAAGGTTTTGTTAGAAGAAAGAGATACGGTATTAGAGCAGTTTTTAGAAAATGGAAAAGCTTCCTATGAGAAAATTGTAAAAGAGATTTCTAAAAGTGAATCACAAAAAACACAGGAACGATGTAAGGAACTAAAAGAAGAACTTCGATACATAGAAGAAGCTTTGGAATATTACCAATAACCAATATAGTACGAGAGAAGGAAGCAGCTTATGGGAAATATTACAGTTGATTTATCGGGAAAACAGGTTACGTGTGAAGAAGGAACTACTCTGCTCCAGTTAAGTGAAGGAGTAAAGGATAATTATCAATATGATGTTATACTGGCTACCAGAAATGGAAGGCTTTGTGAGTTAAATAAAAAAGCAGAGCATAATGATAAAATCACTTTCATTACAACAGCAGAATCGGCAGGTTTTAATACCTATCGAAGAGGCGTAACCATGATGTTTTTAAAAGCCATATATCAGGTGGCTGGAAATGAAAATTTGGACAGAGTATCTATAGATTATTCTTTAGGCTCTGGATATTTTGGAAGAATAAAAGGGAAAATTACTTTAGATAAAGCATTTTTTGTAAGGGTTGAAAAGCGTATGCAGGAAATGGTAGAGGAGGATATCCCTTTTATAAAATACAGCATACATACCAGAGATGCCGTACGCAAATTTCATGATTACAGAATGTATGATAAGGAAAAATTATTCCGCTATCGTCTTACCTCTGCAACCAATATTTATAATCTGGATGGTTTTGAGGATTATTTCTTTGGATATATGCCACCAAGTACAGGAATTTTAAAGTATTTTAATGTATTTCCTTATGAAGATGGATTTGTTTTAAATATTCCAAGAAAAGAAGAGCCAACACAGGTGCCAGAGTTTGAAGACAGAGAAAAATTGTTTAAGACACTTCGTGAAGCCTGTGCATGGAATGAGACTATGGGAATCGAAACCGTAGGTGAATTAAATGATGTGATTGCATCAGGAGAAATAGGTGAACTTATGATGGTTCAGGAAGCGTTGCAGGAGAAGAAAATCAGTCAGATAGCAGAGATGATAGCTGCAGACAGAACAAAGAAATTTGTTATGATTGCAGGACCATCTTCCTCTGGAAAGACAACCTTTTCCCACAAGCTTTCCGTTCAGCTTAGAACCTTTGGATTAAAACCACATCCAATTGCAGTAGATGATTATTTTGTGGACAGGGAAAAAACACCATTGAATACGGACGGAACATATAATTTTGAATGTCTGGAAGCAATAGATGTAGAGCAGTTCAATAAGGATATGACTGCGTTGCTAAATGGTGAGAAAGTTGAACTTCCAAGCTTTAATTTTAAAACAGGCAAGCGTGAATATAAGGGTAAGTTCAAACAGCTTGGCGAGGACGACATTTTGGTTATTGAAGGTATACATGGGCTCAATGATAAGCTTTCTTATTCTCTTCCGGCAGAAAGTAAGTTTAAGATATATATCAGTGCACTGACGACATTGAATATTGATGAGCATAATCAGATTTCTACTTCAGATGGAAGACTTCTCCGCCGAATGGTTCGTGATGCAAGAACCAGAGGAGCAGAAGCAGAAAAAACAATTTCTATGTGGAAATCAGTTAGACATGGTGAAGAAAATTATATTTTCCCATTCCAGGAATCTGCTGATGTGATGTTCAATTCAGCTCTGATTTACGAACTGGCAGTGTTGAAGCAGTATGCAGAACCGTTGTTGTTTGGTATTACGGAAGATAGCCCATACTACACAGAGGCAACCAGACTTCTGAAGTTTTTAGGATATCTGGTAGGTGTCAGCAGTGAAGACGTACCAAAAACTTCGCTGATAAGGGAATTTGTCGGTAACAGCTACTTTAATATTTAATAATACCAGAGCCAAAAGCCTAAAACTACGATGTGCATACAACACGATATCCGAATATAGGGTAGGATTGTGAGAGTGCAACGCACGAAGCAATCCGTTAGGTGTTTTATAATAGATAAAAAATAGTTTACAACTAAAAAAAATAGTGATAAAATACCACAGGTGAGTAGCACAGATGATCGCGGCTGCAAGTGCCGAAAGGCCGCAGGTGAGGAAAGTCCGGGCTTCATAGGGCAGGATGCCAGATAACGTCTGGTGGAGGTGACTCTAAGGAAAGTGCAACAGAAAATAAACCGCATAGTAATTACAGCAGCTTGCTGTTGTGTAACTATGTAAGGGTGGAATGGCGAGGTAAGAGCTCACCGCATGACTGGTAACAGCCATGGCTGTGTAAACCCCATCCGAAGCAAGACCGAACAGAAAACGATACGGCGGCCCGTCGTGTTTTCGGGTAGGTCGCTTGAACCTGTCGGTGACGGCAGGTCTAGAAAGATGATCATCTGATACAGAACCCGGCTTATAGTGCTACTCACATATGAAAAAAATTGTATTGTAAATAGAACCGCAGGAAAATCAAGTTGTATTTTTCTGTGGTTTTCAAATATTTGGTATTTTTGGATAGGAGAAGGGCAATGAATTATTTGGAAGAGTTAAAACAGGAAAATGAAGCAGTCAGAGAACGCTTTTCACTGGCAGCAGAAAAGTTGGAACGCATTGTTGCAGGAGAGATTGATGTAGAAGAAATATATAGAGATTATTTTGTACTACTGGCAGAGTATATGATACTTTTAAATAAAACGGCGGGTCTTCTGGATATAAATGAAAAAGACAGCTTTGCAATTGGACAACTCCCAATCGAGGAATATACACGGGAAGAATTGGAAGCTTTGAATAAAGCATTATATGAAGACATTAAGGGAGAGGCATATGATGTAAGTTATGGTAACCCGACCTTTGCAGTAGAGAAATTTGGCATGGAATTAGGTCAGATGCTTAGTTACTTATATGCAGAAATCCATAGCGGAATTGGGTATGCTTTTGGCAGCCGTTATTTTAATATGGTAATCCGCATGGAGTTGTTTTTAGAAATTCTTTCTATTTTTGAAGAAAAAGATGACGAAGATACATTAAAGAAGAATGTAAAATCGGCTATTTATTATTATGCCTGCGATTATAGAGAAGATTTAAGCAGACAGGCAATCAGAAGGGTTATTGATCCGGAAGTGTATTTGAGAGAAAAGTCCATCATTATGGATTCGGATTTAACAGATTTAAGATATTTGTATTTCTATGGATTAAATGTAACTGAAAATGAAATCAGAACAGCAGCTCATTTAAACAGCCAGCCACAGGAAAAGATTGAGGCGATGGCAAGAACGTATACAGAGGGCTTCCGCATTGGTTATATAAATGGAAGATTGGATATTACTAAGAAGAAGGTTGTTAATATCCGTTATTTTATTGGATTTGAAAGAGTAGTAAGAGAAGCTGTGAAGCAGTTTGAAGTAATGGGATTAAAAGCTACTTTTTATCCAAGCAGTACTTCACCTAATAAGCAATATGCTTACGATCACAGATATGATCAGGCTCTTTATTATAATAAGACTTATGTAGACCGTTACATGGAAGGTGCAAGACAGGAACTGGAAGAAAGAAAAGAACTGGCAGGTGTATATGGTGGACCAGCCGTTATGGAAGTATTTGGAGAAGTTCCATTTTCACCAGTGAGTAAGAAAGAAGCGTTGAGTCTTTCTGAAAAACAGCAAAAATTGGATATAGAGCATCAGAGAGATTTCCAGCTGCTCACTAAGAAATATATGAAAGCAGAGGAATACAGCTTTACGATTATTGCTTATCCAATTCCGGAAATTGGTGAAAAATATGAAGAAATCTTTGATGAAACCATTAAAGTAAACACTCTGGATATGGACCTTTACAGAGAAGTTCAGCAGACTATTATTGATGCTTTGGATCAGGGTGAATATGTAACAATTAAAGGAAGAGGCAAGAATAAAACTAATTTAAAGGTATGCTTACAGGAACTTTCTAATCCTGAGAAAGAGACTTTATTTGAGAACTGTCTTGCTGATGTTAATATTCCGGTGGGAGAAGTATTTACATCTCCAAAATTAACTGGAACAGAAGGTATTCTTCATGTAACAGAAGTATTCCTGCGAGAGTTCAAATATATTGATTTGGAATTACAATTTAAGGATGGGAAGATTGCAGAATATACCTGTAAGAACTTCGAAGAAGAGGAAGAAAACAAGAAATATATCAAGGAAAATCTCATGTATCAGCGTGATACACTTCCAATTGGTGAATTTGCCATTGGAACCAATACGACAGCTTATGTAATGGGCAAGAAATACCAGATTTCAGACCGTCTTCCAATTCTGATTGCAGAGAAGACAGGACCTCACTTTGCAGTTGGTGATACCTGTTTTTCTATGAGTGAAGATGTAAAGACTTACAATCCAAATGGAAAAGAAATGATTGCGAAGGATAATGAAATCTCTGTATTAAGAAAGACAGAAATTGAAAAAGCATATTTTAGCTGTCATACAGATATTACTATTCCTTATAATGAATTAGATACGATTGTTGTTCATACAAAGAATGGAGAACAGATTACTATTATTTCTGAAGGAAGATTTGTACTTCCGGGTACGGAAGAATTAAATAAAGCTCTGGATACATTTGAAGAGTAATTATTGGAATAGTGTGATTAAAAAAGTTATTTGAATAATATGAAAGACAGTGATTTAAAGGACGTATGATGAGATGGAGAAAAAAGAAGTTGATTTACTAAATGGACCGATTCTGCCTACCCTTACTAAACTGGCACTTCCAATTATGGCGACATTTTTACTCCAGATGGCATACAATTTTGTTGATATGATCTGGATTGGGCGTGTTGGAAGTGGTGCAGTAGCGGCAGTTGGTGCAGCCGGCATGTACTTGTGGCTTGGCAATGGTTTTGTTATTTTAGCCAGAAATGGCGGGCAGGTAAAGGTAGGACACAGCTTAGGTTCAGGAGAAGAAAAAGAAGCAGTTGTGTATGCCAGAACGGCAATTCAGATGGGAATTTTTCTGGGAATTTTGTATGGTGCCGTCTGTATTTTTCTAAGAAAACCACTGATTGGATTTTATAATCTGAATGGAGCAGATGTTATCAAAGGTGCAGAGAATTATCTTGCCATTACTGGCGGTGGAGTTATCTTTTCCTTTATGACATCCATTCTGACCGGAATTTTTATGGCAATGGGGAATAGTACCATCTCCTTAAAAGTGAATAGTGTTGGTCTTGTTATTAACATGATATTAGACCGATTTTAATATTTGGCTGGGGACCGATTCCTGGAATGGAAGTGGTAGGTGCAGCCCTTGCAACCCTGATTGCACAGATTGTGGCAGCAGTGCTGATGATAATTGCAGTATTACGCTATGGTGGTTTGTTCAAGGAAGTGAATCTCTTGGGAAAGCCAGATTGGAAGCATATAAAGGTAATGCTTAAAATTGCATTTCCAATTGCTATTCAGGATATTATATTTGCAGGAATTTCCATGGTGATTGCAAGACTTATTGCAGGCTGGGGCGATAGTGCCGTAGCAGTTCAGAAGGTTGGTTCACAAATTGAGTCAATTTCGTGGATGACTGCTGACGGATTTGCGGCGGCTCTTGGTGCATTCATTGCCCAGAACTATGGAGCAAGAAACTTAGAACGAGTAAAGAAAGGATACAAAACAGCCATGTTAGTTGTACTTGGCTGGGGACTTTTCTGTACATTCCTTTTGGTGGTATTACCAGGACCAATTTTCCAGATATTTATTCAGGAAGCAGATGTACTTCCGCTGGGAATTGATTATCTTAGAATTCTTGGATATTCACAGCTGTTTATGTGTATGGAAATTGCTACAACAGGAGCATTTTCGGGAATTGGTAATACAGTTCCGCCATCAGTGGAAGGAATTATCCTTACTGCACTACGAATTCCGGCGGCAATGTTTTTGATGGAAACAGCTCTTGGTTTAAATGGTGTATGGTGGAGTATTACAGTCTCCAGTATTTTAAAGGGAACGATATTGACGGTTTGGTTCCTGATTGTGCTTAGGAGATTGCTTAAGAAGGAACAATTTGTATAAAATATAAGGCTTACTTGGAAAATGTATTCCCAGTAAGCCTTGTTTTATCGTGTAGAAAATTTTTATCATGAAAAATAACGTTCTTTTACTAATTCTACAGGCATATTTTCTCCTGTCCATAAACGAAAAGCTTCTGCACCCTGATAAAGTAACATATACATACCATTAAAGGTATTACAGCCAGCTTCCTTTGCCATGGTAAGAAGCTTGGTTTCTCTTGGATTATAGATAACATCAGCTACAACCAAATCTTTATGGAAGAAAGATGCATCCGGAATGATGCAGTTATCAACATCTGGAGCCATACCAACACTAGTTCCGTTGATGAGGATATAGCTTGTTTTTAATTCCTTCTTCAAAAGTTCTTTATCGGCAAGGTCATGGAGTGACACTTTACAGTTCGTTCGCTGATTCAGAGTTTCAATAATTCCTACAGCACGGTCATAGAATTTACCGGGGCGGCTGAATATTATAATTTCAGAAGCGCCATCTAATGCCGCCTGCACTAAGATAGAAGTAGAAGCACCACCTGCCCCAAGAAGAACTATTTTCTTACCGGTTAAATTGTGTCCGGCTTCTTTGGCAGATTGAAGAAAGCCTATTCCATCTGTAGTGTGTCCGGTTAAAATACCATTGTCATTGACAACTGTATTAACAGAACCGGAGATTTCGGCAGCAGGGGAAAGCTTATCACAAAGCTCTACCATGAGATTTTTGCAAGGCATAGTAAGATTCCAGCCTCTTGCACCAATATTTTTCAGTGTATTTACAGTGTCTTTTAAGGTATCCGTTCCTACATCAAATGCCAGATAAGCATAGTCCAAATCCAAAGCTTCAAAAGAAGCATTATGCATGGATGGAGAAATGCTGTGGGCAACGGGAGTGCCTAAAAGACAGATTAGTTTTGTGTGTCCTGTGATTTCTTTTGCCATAAGGGAGGTCCTTTCTAACATGTCAGTTTATTATAAGTTAATTCAATGTTTCATATTTTCCACAATATTTTCCTACAATACCACCTTTTTTGATGAGAATTTCATCGCCCATGTTATCGCAGAGAGAAACGATGTTACCTGTTTCAACTGGTAAATAATAGGTTGTAAAATCAGAACAGTAGTCCTTATATTTGTAAACATAAAGAGAAACATTAGATATTTCTAATTCCATATTTAAATAAGGAAGATAACAAGTGCTTTTTTTCTCACCTTTATTTCGGATTTCAACAGCAGTATTAGGAAAAGTCAGAGTAATAGGATTGTCGGAAGCAATATGACTTTCTAATATTTGCACCTTTGGCAGACTATCATAATATCCGCTAGTAATTGTGCCATTATTATCAAAAATCAGATAATTAATCTGCTGCCATCTTTTCATGCTGTTACCACCATCAATACTGTAGACATTGGTGTCAGCATTATAGTAAGGATTAATATCAATAATGGTTTCGTGGTAATTACTAGTTGGCCAGTGACCCACAACCAAGGGTTTTTCAAAATGATAAGACAAATCGTTGTCTCCGAAGGATTTGGCAGTTAAGCAGTATTCCTTATCTTGTGTGTATAAGTCACCAGGTTTTAAGCCGGCGTGAACAAAAGTAGCAATACTGCTGTCAATAATATATGGAAGTCCATATAGAAAGTCGATTTCCTGAGAATACTGCTCTTTGATTGCATTTTTCAGTTGCTCTATATCTTCTACAGTCTTAAAAGACACATGAAGCTGGTTAGCCATTTCAATTAAGATACTAGTTTCACGAGATTGCATATACCAAAGTACATCTTCTTCGCTAATTTCGCCAGAAAACCATTCCTGAAACAGAACATCATTGTTACCGGCAACCATAAAAATGTTGCCATTTTTCATAAGTTTCATTACTTCGTGGAGTAATTTCAGAGAATGAGCCCCTTTTTCTAAAATATCCCCAACAATAACAAGAGCATCTTTGTCAGTAAAATTAACCTTATCTAAGACTCCTTTAAATCCATCATAGTCGCCATGAATATCACTGATAGCAATTATTCGTTCATAAGAACTGAAATCAATGGATAGAACAGGAGCGTAATTATTTGAAGTATTTAAATTATCCATTTGAATCCCTTCTTCCAATTGGATTTTAATAAATTTAAGATTATTTACAGAATATGGGATTTTGAGAGAGATGTCAAGAAAAGTTGTTAGAATTGAGTTTCAGTTTACAAACAGTCTTTTTTTATGCTATAATCTTTCTGATTGTACAGACGGAAGAAAGGAAATATTTTAGATGGATCAGAGTAAGATTAGAAATTTTTGTATTATTGCCCATATCGACCATGGTAAATCCACACTGGCTGACCGTATTATTGAAAAAACAGGTCTTTTAACAAGCCGTGAAATGCAGGAACAGGTTCTGGACAATATGGAATTAGAAAGAGAACGTGGAATTACAATCAAAGCTCAGACTGTTCGTATTGTATACAAGGCAAAAGATGGAGAAGAATATATTTTTAACTTAATTGATACACCGGGGCACGTAGACTTTAACTACGAAGTATCCAGAAGCTTGGCTGCCTGTGAAGGTGCTATTTTAGTTGTAGATGCTGCACAGGGTATTGAAGCCCAGACGCTGGCTAACTGTTACTTGGCATTAGACCACGATTTAGAGATTATGCCGGTTATTAATAAAATCGACCTTCCAAGTGCTGACCCAGACCGTGTAAAGGCAGAGATTGAAGATGTAATCGGATTGGAAGCACATGATGCTCCACTTATTTCTGCAAAGAATGGTATTAATATTGAAGAAGTATTAGAGCAGATTATTACGAAGATTCCGGCTCCGGGCGGTGAAAAGGAAGAGCCATTAAAGGCATTAATTTTTGACTCTATTTATGACTCTTATAAGGGTGTAATTATTTTCTGCCGTGTATTTGACGGAAGTGTAAAGAAAGGCACTCTGATGAGAATGATGGCAACTGGGGCACAGGCGGAAGTTGTTGAAGTAGGTACATTTGGAGCTGGTCAGTTTATTCCATGTGAAGAATTATCAGCAGGAATGGTAGGCTACATTACTGCAAGTCTTAAGAATGTAAAAGACACTCGTGTTGGTGATACAATTACAGACGCCAACAATCCATGTAAGGAAGCACTTCCAGGCTACAAGAAAGTAAATCCTATGGTTTATTGTGGAATGTATCCGGCAGATGGTTCTAAGTATGGAGACCTTAGAGATGCGTTAGAAAAACTTCAGTTAAATGATGCGTCCTTACAGTTTGAACCAGAGACTTCTGTTGCATTAGGATTTGGTTTCCGTTGTGGTTTCTTAGGACTGCTTCATTTGGAAATTATTCAGGCACGTTTAGAGAGAGAATATAATTTAGACTTAGTAACAACCGCACCTAGCGTTATTTATAAGGTTTATAAATCAGACGGAACCGTAATTGATATTACAAACCCAACGAACTTACCAGACCCATCTGAAATTGAGCACATGG
>CAYTGQ010000076.1:0-10561 GCA_964437345.1 uncultured Lachnoclostridium sp.
ACCAGAAGTCCAGATGTACTGAGCCTTACGTTGTCTGGCGTGAAATTTAACACCACAAGGCTTGCTTATTATAAATATAGGGGCGAAAAATCACATATAAATATTTTCGCATAACTCTTATTTTGAGAAATAGATAAAAATACAAAAACTCGAGGGGAAAAATGGGTTGAATCTACCAAAAAAAGGAGTAAAATATAAGTATATTATTTTGGTATTTTATGCTTGTGGAGGTAGCATTATGCAAAAGAGAAAAACAATAACAATACAGCTTATGTCACGAATTATTCCTTTAGTAGCAATACTGATGATAGCAGTGATTATGCTGACTTTGGTGTTGACAGATACTACTATTCGTGATATGGCAGGGTCAGAGCTGAAGAAAGAGGCTTATGGCAATGAAAAGGTATTATCTGGAACGATTTCAGATGCTTTAAGAGGTTTGGAACCAGTAAAGACTGCATTAGAAAATATTGATTTTGCAGATGATGCAGAACGTCTTGCATATCTGGAAACGACTATGACCCTTAATGAAAACATCCCTTATGGAGTTTACATGGGTGATGACAGAGGCACCTATTTAGATGGCTCATTATGGGAACCAGGACCTGACTATGTAATCGTAGAGAGAGACTGGTACAAGGAAGGATTAGAACATGAGAATTTTGCCCTTGGTGCACCTTATCAGGATGAAAGCACAGGACAGATGATTGTTAGTATTTCCAGTAAAATAGATATTCCCGGATGGGGTAATACGGTAATTGCAGTAGATATGTTTTTAGACCAGATTTCAGCATTTATCTCTGAATTAACTGTTATGGATGCCGGTTATTCTTTTGTATTAGATCCGAATAGTAATATTATTATTGCTCATAAAGATACACAGTACAATGGTATGTCATTAGAAGAAGCCGGACGAACAGATGGCATTGTTAGTTACCTCAATGCACACCTTACTGACACTACTCTTTTAGATAATGTTATTACTACAGATAACAATGGTACAAGCTATATGATGGTAGCAGAAGCGGTAGATAACACAGACTGGTATTTAGTATGTTGCGTACCGGAAGCAGTGGTAATGAACAAGTTATTAAGTTTAGTAACTAATATTAGTATTGTTGCAGTTGTATTATCTGTTATTATAATGGTTATCATTGCTCTTTCTATCCGTAAGCAGATGAAGCCAATTGGCAAACTGACTACAGTTATTGAGGGTATTACTTCCGGTGATTTTACTATGGAAGTTGAACCACAGGGTAATAATGAAATTACAACTATGTCAGAAAAGTTAAGAGATTTTATTTCTACTATGAGAGAAACCATCCAGCAGATTACAGAAATTTCTGTGGAATTAGGAGAGGATTCTTCTACCAGTGCTGAAGTTTCTGGTATATTAAGTAGTACAGCAGCGACTCAGTCTGAAGCAATGGGACAGCTAAATACAACAGTTGATGATTTGGCACATTCTATTGAAAATATTGCTGAAAATGCTACTTCCTTAGCGGAAGCGGTTACAGTTGTATTTAACAATGGTGCAGAGGCAGAAGAAAAGGTAAATGAAACAGTTGCAGCAGCTGAAAGAGGAAAAACCGATATCGAAAAAGTTGCTGAAAACATGGATAAAATTAATGCCAATATTGAAGCGTTATCCAATACAGTACGTGAGGTTGGTGCTTCTACAGAAGAAATCAACAAGATTACAGGTATTATTGGAGATATTGCAGGACAGACCAATCTGTTATCCTTAAATGCAAGTATTGAAGCTGCCCGTGCCGGAGAAGCCGGAAGAGGTTTCGCAGTTGTTGCAGATCAGATTGGTACACTTGCTAACATGAGTTCCGATGCAGTAAAACAGATTTCTGAACTGATTGAGAAAATCAATGTACAGGTTGCAGATACTGTGGAACAGACTGGACAGAGTGTTGAAAATATTAAAGAGAGCAAGTCTTTAGTTGATGTATCTTATGAAACATTCATGGAAATCTATGACAAGGTTATCATGACAGATGAAAATATTAAGAATGTTACTTCTAAGATTCGTGAAGTAGAAGACGTTGCAACTTCTATGGCAGCAATTACAGAGGAACAGTCAGCAAGTACAGAAGAAATTCTTGCTACATCGGAAAGTCTTTACGCTCAGTCACAGAATATTGCAGATAACAGTCATGAAGTAGAACATATGGCAGAGGCATTAGAAGGAACAGCAGCAATTATTAAAGAGCGTATGCAGCAGTTTAAAGCATAATATAGCATATAACAGAAATGCATAATATGAATTTATAATAAAAGATAGCAGCCTTTTTGGAATGATATATTCTGAAAAGGCTGTTTTTTTCATACTTAAATTGATTTATATAGAGATTGGCGGTATAATATATCTGTAGAAGTTTGCTTTGGTGAAATACAATATAGCCAGATGTGGAGAATAAATCATATGGAAAGTAATAAATTATATTGTCCTCAAGCACCAATTAAATTAATTGGTCTTGATTTGGATGGGACAGTTTTTGATAATAAAAAGGTAATATCTGAAAGAACGAAAAAGGCAATAACAGAAGCGATTAAGCAGGGCGTAGTTGTTATTCCGGCAACGGGAAGACCTTTAGCTGGTGTTCCACAGGAATTTGCAGCAATTGAAGGGGTTCAATATGCTTTGACTGCCAATGGTGCAGCTATTTATAATCTGGAAAGCAGGGAATGTGTTTACAAAGATACTATGAGTACAGAGCTTGCCAGTGAAGTAATTTCTAGACTACAGCAGTATGACGTTATGGTTGATGCTTTTATAGATGGCATGGGATATGTGGAAGCAGATGTCTTGGCAGCAAAAGACCAGTTTGCCATGTCAGAGGTTATAAAAAAATATATTATGAGTACCCGTAAGACTGTTGATAATTTGGCAGACTATATCAGGGAAGGCAATTTTGATGTAGAAAAGATTACTGTTAATTTTAAGCCAATGCCGGAAACTGCCAAGCTAGAGCGGGGTAATCAGAAAATGCAAGAAAATGACAATGAACCAGTACTTCTCCAAAAGAAAGAAGTTATGGAGATTATGGCAGAGTATCCACAGCTTGTGGCTGTGTCAGGAGTACCTACGAATTTGGAGATTACCATGGCATCAGCTGATAAAGGCAACGGAATGATAAAGCTTGGCGAATACCTTGGCATCAAACGGGAAGAAATCATGACCTGTGGTGACAGTGAAAATGACATGGCAATGATTCTGGCAGTAGGATTTGGTGTGGCTATGGCAAATGGAACAGATGAAGTAAAAGAAGCAGCTAATTATATTACAGCTTCTAATGAGGAAGATGGCGTAGCAGAAGTTATTGAAAAGTTTGTGCTAAGAAAGCAGAATGATAGCTTTGAACGTTAATATTTAGAATGAAAAGATTAATATTTTAAGAAAGGCAATAGAGAAATGCAGACAAAAGATTTTGATTTTTATTTACCGGAAGAATTAATTGCACAGGACCCATTGGAGGACCGTTCCAGTTCAAGGCTTTTAAAGCTTAATAAAAATACAGGGGAATGGGAACATAAGATTTTTAAGAATGTAGTAGAATATTTAAAACCAGGTGATTGTCTGGTAATCAATAATACAAAGGTTATTCCTGCCAGATTAATTGGTGAAAGAGAAGGAACGGGAGCGAAGGTTGAGCTTCTGTTACTGAAGCGTAAAGAAAATGATGTGTGGGAAACTCTCGTAAAACCGGGAAAGAAAGCAAAACCAGGTACAAAGATTGTATTTGGTGGTGGATTATTAACAGCAGAAGTAATGGAGGTTGTGGAAGAGGGCAACCGACATGTGAAGTTTACTTATGATGGCATTTTTGAAGAAATTCTTGACGAGCTTGGTCAGATGCCATTACCACCTTACATTACACATCAGCTTCAGGATAAGAACCGTTATCAGACAGTATATGCAAAGTATGAAGGCTCCGCAGCAGCACCAACAGCAGGACTTCACTTCACGCAGGATTTATTAAAACAGATTGAAGATATGGGTGTAACAATTGCTAATGTTACCTTGCATGTAGGGCTTGGAACCTTCCGTCCGGTTAAGGTTGATAATATTTTCGAGCATCATATGCATTCAGAATTCTATCAGGTAGAACCGGAGGAAGCAGAAAAGATTAACAATGCCAAGAAAAATGGCAACCGTGTTATCTGTGTTGGAACAACAAGCTGCCGTACCGTAGAATCAGCCGCTGATGAAAATGGATTTGTAAAAGCAGGAAGCGGTGATACAGAAATCTTTATTTATCCGGGATATAAATTTAAAGTGTTAGACGGGCTTATTACCAACTTCCATTTGCCAGAATCAACACTGCTTATGTTGGTTTCTGCACTGGCAGGCAGAGAACATATTTTGGCGGCTTATGAAGAAGCAGTAAAGGAAAAATATAGATTCTTTAGTTTTGGGGATGCGATGTTCATTTCATAAAGAAATAATAGATTTATGGTATAAAAGCAAAAATCGAGGAGGATTTATTTATGGGAAAATATATCATGGCTTTGGATCAGGGAACAACAAGCTCACGCTGTATTTTATTTGATAAGGGTGGAAATATTTGCAGTGTGGCACAGAAAGAAATTACACAGATTTATCCAAAAGCAGGCTGGGTAGAGCATAATCCAAGAGAAATCTGGTCTTCCCAGTATAGTGTGGCAATGGAGTCTATGGCAAAGATTGGTGTGTCTGCTTCTGATATTGATGGCATTGGAATTACCAATCAGAGAGAAACAACAATTGTATGGGATAAGAATACCGGGGAGCCGGTTTACAATGCAGTTGTATGGCAGTGCCGCAGAACTGCGGATATTGTTGATGGTTTAAAAGCAGAAGGATTTGATAAGGTAATCAGAGAAAAAACCGGTCTGATTCCGGATGCATATTTTTCTGGAACTAAGATTAAATGGATTCTGGATAATGTGGAAGGCGCGAGAGAACGTGCTGAAAAAGGTGAACTTCTATTTGGTACAGTAGACACATGGTTAATCTGGAATCTGACAAAGGGTGAAGTATTTGTTACGGATTATACCAATGCTTCCAGAACCATGTTATATGATATTCATAAGCTTCAGTGGGATGAAGAAATTCTTACAAAGCTGAATATTCCGGCATGTATGCTTCCAGAGGTTAAGCCATCAAGCTTTTCCTATGGTGTAACCAACGAAAGTGTTCTTGGTTACGAAATTCCAATCGCTGGAATTGCCGGTGACCAGCAGGCAGCACTTTTTGGACAGTGTTGTTTTGAACCGGGAGAAGTAAAGAATACATACGGAACAGGCTGCTTCTTATTGATGAATACAGGAGAAAAAGCAGTGGCTTCTGAAAATGGTCTTTTAACGACTATTGCAGCAAGTGTTGGTAATCAGGTTCAGTATGCATTAGAAGGAAGTGTGTTTGTTGCAGGGGCTTCTATTCAGTGGCTTCGTGATGAACTTCGTATGCTAAAGGATGCAAAGCAGTCAGAAGAATATGCAGTCAGAGTAGAAGATACACAGGGGGCTTATGTGGTTCCGGCATTTACGGGTCTTGGAGCACCTTATTGGTCACAGAAGGCTGGAGGTACTGTAATTGGTATTACAAGGGGTTTTGCAAAGGAGCATTTAATTCGTGCAACCTTGGAAGGTATCGCATATCAGACACATGATGTGCTTCGTGCAATGGAAAATGATGCTCATATCGTACTAAAGTCTTTAAAGGTTGATGGTGGTGCATCTGCCAATAACTTTTTAATGCAGTTCCAGTCTGATATTTTAAAATGTGAAGTGAAGAGACCAGAGTGCATTGAAACAACTGCGTTAGGTGCAGCTTATCTGGCAGGTCTGGAAACCGGATTCTGGAAGAGTAAAGAAGAAATTAAAGAAAATTGGCATATTTCTAAAGAGTTTTATCCAAATATGGAAGAAAGCCACAGGGAAGAACTGTTGAAGGGTTGGAAAAAGGCTGTAAAATGTGCCTTACTCTGGGGTGAAGAGTAATAAAAGAAAGCCTGTCTGTGAGTGGTAAATACCAACACAGGCAGGCTGTTTTGATTAAGATAGAAGTCCTTCCAAATCCTTATAAAAGTTTGGATAAGAAATCGTTACACAGTCAGGATTATCAATAGTTGTTTCACCATCGGCCGCCAGACTGGCAATGGCAAAGGACATAGCGATGCGGTGGTCATCATGAGTTTTAATAAAAGCTCCATGAAGTGGTTTGCCGCCATGAATAATCATTCCGTCATCAGTTGCTTCAATATCAGCTCCCATAGCAGAAAGATTATTTACCATAACATCAATTCGGTTAGATTCCTTTACCTTTAATTCAGCGGCATCTTTGATGATTGTGTCGCCTTCTGCGAAGCAGGCAAGTACAGCAATCATTGGAATTTCATCGATTAAGGTTGGAATCAGGTCGCCACCGATTGTAATTCCTTTCAAATCAGAAGTAGTAACAGTAATATCTGCAACTGGTTCACCGCTTACCATACGTTCATTTTCTAAAGTGAGGTTACCGCCCATCTTTTGGCAGACCTTAATCATACCATCTCTGGTAGGGTTAGTTCCCACATTTTTAATGGTAATAGAAGAGTTAGGAACCATAAGACCTGCTGCCATAAAATATGCGGCAGAGGAAATATCTCCAGGGACAGCAACTTTCTGCCCTTCCAGGTTCTCGGCAGGAGAAATCGTTGCTGTAGTGCCTTCACTGGTCACAGGAACCCCAAAATATCTGAGCATAAGTTCAGAGTGATTTCTGGATAAAGCTGGTTCTGTTACTGATGTTTTACCTTCTGCATAAAGACCTGCAAATAAAATTGCTGATTTGACCTGAGCAGAAGCCACAGGAGAAGAATAGTTAATCCCTTTCAATGGTGCACCTTCAATGCGAAGTGGAGCACAGCCATTGTCTTTCAGACTGGTGATTTTGGCACCCATCTGAGAAAGTGGTGTTATAATTCGCCCCATAGGACGTTTTTGAATGGAAGCGTCGCCATTTACTGTAACCGTAAAGGTCTGTCCGGCTAAAATACCGGACATCAGACGGGTTGTTGTTCCACTGTTACCAGTGTCTAATACATCAGAAGGGCATTTTAAACCATGAAGGCCATTGCCTTTAATCAGAACCCTGTCACCAAGATTGTCGATGGAAACACCCATTTTCTGAAAACAGCTGATTGTGGAAAGACAGTCAGCACCCTGTAAAAAATTCGTTACTTCAGTTGTGCCTTTGGCAAGAGAGCCAAGCATAATGGCACGATGAGAGATGGATTTATCTCCGGGAACGGATATTTCGCCTCGTAAGGAGGAAGCTTTGGAAAATTTCATAGTATATCTTCCTTTCATCGGATTTGCAAATACTCCCTGCCAAAGGCAGAGAGTATAAAATGTTTGTATTATCTTTTATAAATAGTGTAATGGTGTCTTTCAAAGATTGCAACTGCCTTTTCTACAGATTCTTCTTCGTAAAATTCAATATGAAGAACACCATCTTCAAATTCACGGTTATGGATGATACCAATATTTTTGATACTGATACCATTACTTGCAAGAAGAGTTGCAATAGAAGCAATAGCACCGGCTTCATCAATGATATCTAAATAAAGCTCATGTACTTTTCCAATGATTCCGGAGGATTTTTGTGGAATAGAATCCCTGTAATCCTTGGCTGCTTCAAAATAACTGTAAAGCTCATTTTCCTGGCTGTTATTAATATAAGTGTAAATTTCATCGATGGAAGCCTTATAATGATTCAGGAATTTCTTAATACTTTCCTTGTTGGTTAAGCAGATATTCTGCCACATAACAGGAGAAGAAGAAGCGATTCGGGTAATATCCTTAAAGCCTCCGGCAGCAAGGGAAATCATGCTTCCATTTTCATCATCATTAGTGCGAACCATATTAACGAGGCTGGCTGCAATGATATGAGGTACATGGCTGATAGCCGCCACCATATCATCATGCTCTCTGGAATCGAGAACCACAGGAATAGCAGAGACCTCTTCTACAAGATTTTTCATAAATGCTACAGAATGTTCAGGAACTTCTCTGGCAGGAGTCAGAACATAGTAGGCATTTTCAAAAAGGCGTAAGTTAGCATTTTCATAACCTGTTTTTTCAGAGCCTGCCATTGGATGTCCGCCTATAAAATGACTTTCCAGACCTAATTCTTCAATTGCCTCACAGATATTTCCTTTGACACTGCCTACGTCAGTGAGGATGCAGTCAGGCTTTATAATATTTTTCAATTCCTTTAAATAGGCAATGTTAGTAAGGACAGGGGCACAAAGAAAAATAACATCACAATCCTTAAAATCTTCAGAAAGATTAGTAGAAATATGATTCAGTACGCCGTCCTTTAAAGCCAGTTCTAAAGAAGGGTTCGGTTTGTCCTCATAGTAATTGTATGCAATAAGACGAATATCTTCGCGATTTTTACGGAAAATCTTAGCAAGGGAGCCACCGATTAATCCAAAACCGATAAAACCAAAAGTCATAGTTGCCTCCATTTAATTAAAGTGCATTTGCATCTTTTTTTGTTAAAACTTCTTACCCATAAGATTTGCCAGAGGACGAAGCTCCTGACATAAATTATCAAACTGCTCAAAGGTAAGCGACTGTGGTCCGTCAGAAAGAGCAGTAGCTGGGTTTGGATGGGTTTCAATCATCAGACCGTCTGCTCCAACTGCAATTGCAGATTTTGCCAATGGTGCTACATATTTTCTGACACCACATGCGTGACTTGGATCTACAATAATTGGCAGATGACTCTTGGATTTGATAACCGGAACAGCACTAATATCCAGGGTGTTTCTGGTAGCAGTTTCAAAGGTACGGATACCACGCTCACATAATACTACATTTGGATTGCCTTCGGCCATAATATATTCAGAAGCATTGAGCCATTCTTCATAAGTAGCAGAGAGACCTCTCTTTAACAGAATTGGAAGTCCGGTTTTGCCAGCTTCCTTTAATAAATAGAAGTTCTGCATATTTCTGGCACCAATTTGAAGCATATCAACGTATTTGGCAGCAGTTTCAATGGCTGTAAGGCTTGTAACCTCACAGACAATGGCAAGGCCGGTTTCATCCTTGGCTGCTTTCATAATTTTCAGACCTTCTTCCTCAAGTCCTTGGAAAGAGTATGGAGAGGTTCTTGGTTTGTATGCACCGCCACGAAGAATCTGTGCACCGGATTTTTTGATGGCAATAGCAGTTTCCATAACCTGGTCAGGGTTTTCAACGGCACAAGGACCAGACATAATAACTAGCTCATCACCGCCAATTTGAGTATTGCCTACTTTGATAACAGAAGGCTCCGGATGAAATTTCTTATTGGCAAGCTTATAGCTTTCAGTAACCTCTACAATTTTATCTACATCTTCAAAAATCTCCAGGTTCTGCTGGGAAATTCTTGTTTTGTCGCCAACAACACCAATAATGGTGACTTCTGTACCAGTTGAAACATGAGCTTCCAGCTGGTTGGATTCAATTAAATTAAGGACTTTAAGAATAGATTCGTCCTTTGCATTAGGCTTCATTACGATAATCATAGCTGATAGTACCTTTCTTCATATAATTTAGGAAAAACAATTTGTTTTCAAAGTTTTTAATACGCTTTTAAAAGTTTAACATAGCAAAATTTCAGTGTCAATAGTATGACGCTTTAAAGTTTAAAAGTTTAAAGTGAAGAAATCTGACAACTTCTAAAGTTGTTCTTAAAGAAATTATGAAATTTGAATAAAAAAGGTTGATTATTTAGAAAAAAATTAGTAAAATATGAATATGGTTTACACAATTACCATACAAAATAACATGTATTGGAGGAACAAGTTATGGAAACATTTAAGTATGAGAAGATAAGGAACGTAGCCCTGTTAGGCCACGGAGGCTGTGGCAAAACTACATTAGTTGAAGCCATGGCATACACAACAGGCATTATTTCCAGAATGGGGAAAGTAGAAGAAGGTAACACGATTAGTGATTACGATAAAGAAGAAGGCAAGAGAAAATTTTCTATTAGCACATCTGTAGTCCCAATTATTTGGGAAGATACTAAGATCAACTTCCTTGATACACCAGGATATTTTGACTTTGTAGGTGAAGTGGAACAGGCACTTCATGCAGCGGATGCAGCCGTTATCGTCGTTTCTGCAAAAGCCGGTGTAGAAGTTGGTACTATCAAAGCATGGGAATTATGTGAAAAATTCAAGCTTCCAAGAATGTTCTTTGTAACAGACATGGATGATGACAATGCAAGCTTCCGTGAAGTAGTTGAAAAATTAGAGGAATTATATGGAAAGAGAATCGCTCCATTCCATTTACCAATTCGTGAAAATGAAAAATTTGTTGGTTACGTTAACGTAGCAAAACAAAAAGGTAGAAGATTTACAAATAATAGTGAATATGTAGAAATCGATGTTCCAGATTATTCTCAGGAATATCTTAAACGTTATAGAGAGTCCTTATTAGAAGCAGTTGCTGAGACAAGTGAAGAATTAATGGATAAGTATTTCTCAGGAGAAGATTTTACTCCGGTAGAGATGTCTACAGCTCTTAAGAC
>CAYTGQ010000077.1:0-10527 GCA_964437345.1 uncultured Lachnoclostridium sp.
TACAATAGTCTTTCCAAATACCTGAGTATATGTTTTTCCACTGCTTTTCTTTTTCACTTCACCTGTTCTGATATCAAACGGCTCTACTCCATGAAAAGCTGATGGTTTCTGCTCTGCATGAGAATACCCTTTTCCCTTTTTGGTTACTACATGAACAATAATCGCTTCATCTGCTCTCTTTGCAGAAGTAAAGGCTTTTCTCATTTCTTCAATATTATGCCCGTCAATTGGTCCAATATAGGTAAGTCCCATGTCTTCAAACAGCATACCGGAAATAAATAATCTTTTTATCACATCTTTAGAATGTTTGATATGGTCTGCCAGATTATCTCCTACCTCTGGAATACTTCTAAGTGTCTTTTCAACATTATCTTTTAACTGCTTATAATTGGTTCCTGTACGAATCTTTCCGAGATAATTTGCCATGCCTCCCACATTTTCTGTAATAGACATATCATTATCATTTAATACAATAACCAGATTGGATTTCATTCTGGCTGCATTATTCAATGCTTCATATGCCATACCGCCAGATAAAGCACCATCTCCGATAACTGCAAATACCTTATTGTGGTCACCTTTGATATCTCTTGCCTGTGCAAGTCCGATTGCTGCAGAAATAGATGTAGAGCTGTGTCCCACATCAAAAGCATCGCAATCACTTTCTTTCATCTTAGGGAAACCACTCATTCCACCAAACTGACGTAAAGACTCAAAGCCTTCCTTACGTCCCGTCAGTATCTTATGGGTATATGCCTGATGTCCTACATCCCATACAAGCTTGTCTTCTGGAAAATTCAGTACAAGATGAAGAGCAATTGTAAGCTCTACTGTCCCTAAATTAGATGCCAGATGTCCTCCCGTTTTACTTACTTTATTTACTAAAAAATGACGAATTTCCTTTGCCAGTCTTTCTCTATGCTCTGGTCTTATTTTCTTTATGTCATTTGGCTCATTTATTCTGTCTAATAATTTATATTCCATAAACTCCTCCGTTTCGAGGCTACTTGCTTCTTTATTTCTCTCTGTTAATGAGTTTAATGATAAAAGCTTCTAAAAATTCATTTTCACATCCGGCCTTTTTAATTAATTCAATGGCTTCTCTGGAGTAAGCTTCAACTTCTTCTTTCGCTTTATCAATCCCCACTAATGTTACATAAGTAGTTTTGTTATTTTTTTCATCACTATGCACTGGTTTACCAAGAACCTCTGATGAACTAATGACATCCAGCACATCATCCTGAATCTGGAATGCCAGACCAACACGGTTTGCTGCTGTTTCCATCTGCTCTGCCTGTTCATCTGATGCCTCTGCCAAAATAGCTCCAATCATCATGGAACATTCAATCAATGCACTTGTCTTCATCTGGTGAATGACCTCTATTTTTTCTTTTGTTAATGGCTGATTTACTGCTTTTACATCAATTACCTGACCACCAATCATACCATATATTCCTGGCTTCTTTGCAAGAATCTTAAGGGCTTTTACAAATGCTGGAAGCTGTTCCGTCTTCGGCTCTGCTTTTAATGCTGTTTCAAATGCAAAATTCAAAAGAGCATCTCCAGCCAGAATCCCCATATCTTCTCCATAAACCACATGGGTTGTCTTTCTTCCTCTGCGGTATTCATCATTATCCATAGCAGGAAGATCATCATGCACCAGAGAATAGGTATGTATCATCTCAATGGCTGCCATAAATGGTTCGATAAGTTTCTTATCTTCACCGCCAAACATTTTATAGGTTTCCAGCATAAGCAGCGGTCTTACTCTCTTACCCCCTGCTGTCATACTGTAATTCATGGCTTCCATAATGTCTTTCTGATATCCTGTCTCTTCCGGAAGATATTTTCTAATTACCTCTTCCACATAAACACACTTATCTTTAAGCTCCTGTTCAAAATTCATATCCATATTATTCTTCCTCATTTAATACGATTAATTTCTTTTCAACCTTATCAATTGCATCATTACAGTTTTTCAAAAGCTTCATGCCTGTGTTATATAGTGAAAAGGACTCCTCTAATGTAATGTCCTCCCTTTCCAGCTCATTCATTACGGCTTCCAGTTCTGCCATAGACTCCTCTAATGTTTTTGTCTTTGCCATTTTACTTACCTTAGCCCTTTCTCGCATTATCTGCTGCTTTTTCTATTTTATCTACTATGGCTTCCATTTCACCATCTGTCACTGACACCTTAATCCTGTCTCCGGCTTTTACCTTTTTTACTGAGCGGATAGCATGTCCTTCTTCATCGGCTACAAATCCATAACCGCCTTTTAATTTATTCAACGGGGATAGCCCCTTCATTTTCTCAATATATAATTCTAATACATGTCGTTTCTGACTGATTTTACGTTCCATCAAAAGTCTTAACTGTTCTTCATAATTATCCAGCTGCTGTCTTTTCTGACGAATCTGATATTCCGGATTCTTATATCCTAACTGTAGCTGATATTTCTCCAGTCTGTGACGTGCAAAAGAAATCTTTTGTCCCATCTGGCGATTCAACCGGTAATTCCATTCCGCGAACTGATTCATCAAATCTTCTACACTGCACACAGTAAGCTCTGCTGCAGCAGATGGTGTTGGTGCACGTAAGTCTGACACATAATCTGCAATGGTAGTATCCGTCTCATGACCAACTGCCGAAACAATCGGTGTATTACATTCATAAATAGCCCTTGCAACAATTTCCTCATTAAAGGCCCATAAATCCTCAATTGATCCACCACCACGGCCTACAATAATAACATCTAAACCTAATTGATCCAGTGTTTTAATACCCTTTGCTATAGTTTTTCCAGCACCCTCTCCCTGCACTTTCGCCGGATACAAAATCAGCTGTACATATGGATTTCTTCTGGAAGCAATATTGCAGATATCCTGAATTGCTGCTCCGGTGGATGCTGTTACAATACCAATTTTTTTACTATAAAAAGGAATTGCCTTTTTGTGTTCCGACAAAAAAAGCCCTTCCCCTTCTAATTGTTTCTTTAATTGCTCATATTTTTCATAAAGGGCTCCGGAACCTTCCTGTAGTATTTCTTTTGCATATAACTGATATTTCCCATCGCGTTCAAATACGCTGATACTTCCAAGGACAATTACACTTTGTCCTTCCTGCATACGAAAAGAGAGACCAGATCTCTGTCCTGCAAACATAACGCAGGCCATCTGTCCCTTTGAATCCTTCAATGTAAAATAGATATGCCCTGAACTGTGATACTTACAGTTGGACACTTCACCTTTAATATAAATATTGTTTAATACTGTTTCCCGAACAAACATATTCTTAATATATACATTTACCTGGGAAACAGAATAAACCTGTTCTTTCAACATAATAATTCCTTCCGGGGTCATTTTGCCGCAAAATTATTTTGCAATTTTAGCCAAAATACCATTTACGAAACTTCCTGAGTTGTCCTCTCCAAACTTTTTAGCAAGTTCTACAGCTTCGTTGATGGCAACTCCTGTTGGAATTTCTTCGTCATACTTAATTTCATAAACAGCCAGACGCATAATTGTAAGCTCTATCTTACCAATTCTTTTTAACTGCCAGCCTTTTGATGCCTCTTCAATCATGGAATCAATTTCATTTACATACTGAAGCACATCTGTAAAACGCTTTTCCAAGTATTCCATGTCTTTTTCTTTTGGTTCTTCCAGCGTTTCTAAATAAAACTGTGCCTGTTCTTTTAATTCGTCCATTTCATGAAAATCTTTACGGAACAGCATAAGAAAAAGATGTTCTCTCAACTCACTTCTTTTCATTACCCTATATCTCCTTCGTATCAAACGTCAGTGTGCTTTGCACTCTGCCTTATTGAAAAAAGGTGTCCCTTGGGACACCCTTATTTGTTTGTGCCTATCCTTCCAGCTTAACACTGGCAATTCTTATGTTCACTTCTAAAACCTGAAGTCCTGTCATGTTCTCAATTGCCTGTTTTACCTTTTCCTGTACCATTTTAGAAGTCTTAGGAATGCTGTAGCCATAATCGATATTTAATGCCATATCTACAGAAACTGATTCTGATGTTACAACAACTTTAACTCCTTTGGATAAATTCTTCATTCCGAGCTTGCTTACCAGTTCGTTAGTAACATTGCCCGCCATAGAAGCAACACCTTTTACCTCTGTAGCAGCAAGACCTGCAATAATAGCAACTACTTCATCTGCAATACGAACTTCACCAATCTGTCCATTCTCTAATACATTGTAATTAGTGGTTACATTTTCTTTATTGTTCAAAGCTAATTACCTCCTATGTTAATCCGTCAAATGCCAACACTCTTCGTGACTGTCCAATTGACTCAAAAGATTTTCTTATAGTATTCCACATATATATTTATTATATCAAACTTCGTAAGATTTGCAATGAATTTTTATTATTTTACACTACTCTACTCCAACGGTTGTAATCACAATATTTTCTGCTGAAAACTCTGTCTTTCTCTTTACGATATCCTGAATCTGGGCAACCTGCTGCTCTGTCAGTTCATTAGCATTCACAATTATATCCGCATTACCATCAACAATGCTGACTACTACATCTGTAAATCCTTTGGCTTCCAGAAGAATTTCTGTTGCACTTTCCATCTCAGAAACAGCAGTTAAATTTACAATACTGTTTACAGCCTCTTCCTTCTGAGCTTCTGAAACATTTTCGTTATTCACGATTTCCATTAATATTTCTTTATTTTTCGCCCTTGTCTGTTCCCGTGTCAGTCTTGCAGAAGAAAAGAAATCTCCGTCAATGGTATTACTTACCATAACTGCTGTTCCTGCATCAGACTCAATTTCTCCATCAGAAACCAATTCTCCACTGTCAGAAACAGAATATATATCTTCTTCTGATAAATCCATCAAGCTGTCCTCCACATCAGCATATGTAAGCTCTCCGTCCAGATTTGCCACCGCCATATCCGATTTTTCTTCTGTAAAGTTCAGGTAACCTGCTACTGCAATCATAATTGCTAATGCTGTTATAATAACCTGATTCTTTTTTAATATATGCTTCATACACATACTCTCCTTTACTCGTTTTCCTGCATCTTCATTACTTTAATTTTATGTGATGGTACATCAAATAATACCTGAACCGCTTCTATAATTTCTGTTTTTAACGTTACATTGTTTCCATTTTCCGCTAAAACCAGAACACCCTCTATCTCTGGTTCAATCTCCTTTAAAACATATGGTACTGATGCATCTTCCGTTCCATCTACAAGAACCGTTGCCTCCTCTGTAGTAATACTTTTGCTTTCTCTGGTTCCTCCTGCACTGTCACTTTCTTTTATCGTTTCTTCTGAATAGGGTGAATCCTTTAAAGTAACCTTTTCTTTCGAAGTTTTTACAGTAATCATAACTTCAACATTTCCAATTCCGTCTACCTTTCTCAGAATTTCCTCCATTCGCTTTTCCATTCGTTCCTCATACTCTTCTGTAGAATCTATATCTTTCACTTCATAACTGGCAGTATCACTGCCTGTATTTACTGAAACCGTTTCTTCACCTGTACCCTTACTATTTTCCTGCGGCAGAGAAAGAACCAGTAAAAAAATGCCACATAAAAGCATAATTACCAGTTTATCCATTCCAATTTCTTTTATATTCAGCTTTCTTTTTTCCATGGCTTTTACTCCCCTATCTGATATATAACAATTCTTTCTTCTTTTATGGCCAGCTCCGATGCCAATTCTTTTCGAATGGCTTCCGTCACTTTATTTTTTTCTATTGTACCTTCCTGTTTTTTTATATCACTGTCTTCTGAAATGGAAATTGGTTCAATCTTCACTTTTTCCACTGAACTTTTATCCTCATATTTTTTCACATCAGAAATTTCAACTGTTATATCCTCTATAACTCCATAATCCTCATCTGATAAAAGAATCCCCATCTGATTTACATATCGTCCTTGTTTTTCTACAACTGTAGTTATTCTTTCTTTTAATATTTTTTCATATTCTTCTTTCATTTTCTGCTGTTGTACTTCCTCTGCCTCCTTCAATACTCCTTCATCCATCATTTTCACCTTGAAACTACTCAGATTATAATTGTACAGAAAATCATCTTCCAACGACAAAAGACTGGTTACCGGCATCAGTATAATCAAAATAAGCACCATTCCACATACCAGTTCCACGTATTTTTTATAGGAACTTCCATTGACCAGATTTAGCAGCACAGTTACCAAAATAAGATATACTGCAACATTTTTTACCACTTCATAAATCGCTCCCATACTCTTTCCTTTCCTGTCATTTTCCAATATAACTTAGCTTCATATGATTTTGAGTCACATTCTCAGACATACTGGTTAGTTGATGCCATTACAATAGCTATCATAAGCAGAAACATTACACTTCCTGAAAACACCAGATAAAGAAGCAAAGATGCACCTTTACTGGCTCCCTCCATACATTCCAGAATCCGCTTATCTGAAATTGGCTGGATTACTGCTGCACCAAGCTTGTACAAAATACAATAAAAGCCAATTTTTATCATTGGAACAGACATAATCAACACAATAGCAACTATTCCAACTGTTCCCACTGCATTTTTCACCAAAACTCCTGCTCCTAACACACTTTCTGCCACCGAGCCAAGGGCATTTCCTACTCCCGGTATCATTTTTGCAGTTTTTAACACCAATGAGTTTTTCAAATAGTCTGCCGCCGGCACTATCATCCCCTGTATGAAGTTATATCCGACTGTAACCCCAAGAAGACTTCGCAATGTCCACTTTATCACTGTGTCTAAAAGTTCTGCTGCTTTTGATAAGTAATCTTCTTTCGAAATGTAATTCACAAGACTAATTACAAAATAAATGTGTATCATTGGAATAACAACCTTTACCATAACCGCTTCTACTACCACGACAAGGACCATCGCTATTTCATAAAACATAAAAGATGCAGAAGGACTAGTTGCAAATGTAACTGCTATAAAGTATGACGGCAAAAGTGCTCTCATAAATTCCAAAAGATTTTCCAAAGCTGCAGAAGCAGTTTGACTAATGCTGTAAAACGAAACACTCATTGCTGAAAACAACAAAAGATATGTAATAAAAAAACTGGTGTCTGCTACCTGACTACTTTTAAATACATTAGAGAAATTCACAAATATTGCTCCAACAACAGTAATTACCAAAATTCTTGTAATCATACTTTTTTCAACTGCAAAAGCTTGTCTCACAGCCTGCATTACTGCGTTCACCAGATTTTCCCCCGAAATAATTCTCTGACCCGATATAGCATTTTCCATTGCCTCTCTAAAATCAAAGGTCGTTTCCTTCAAAATTTCCTCCATCACCTGCTGTATTTCCTCACAATTAATTTCATCTAAATAATCCTCTGATTGCTCTGCCATACTGCCCTGCCCATCTGTTATTTCTTCCGCTTGAACCCTTGCCGGAATACCCGCCATAAGTATAAGAATCATACACATCATAATTATTTTTTTCATGCTGCTCCTTAAACCAGAAAATTATTGATTGTTTTTAGTAACGCCAGCAAAACTGGCACACTGATTGTTAAAATTGTAAGCTTTCCGGTCACTTCTATCTGATTGGCAACAGCACTGTATCCTGCATCTTTACACAATTCAGAAGCAAACTCTGCCACATATGTAATTCCAACAATCTTTAAAAGCAGTGCCATGTAGGTTTCATTGATATGGATATAGCTTTGTATTTCCTGAATGGCGGCTAATATTATCTCAATTTTCGTCAGTCCAATTCCAAAGATAATTATCGATGCAGCCAATACAATGTAGATTCCATACTCACTTTTCTGCCCTTTAAACTGAATTGCAATCATTACTGCTGCTAATCCAATTACAGCTATCTGTATCATTACTATTCCCCACTTCCAATTCGCTTTTCACTGAATTTTTATTTCCCTTCTTATGGTTTTCTACAAAGAAAATAACGTTTCAATCGTAACAAAAAGTTCTGAAATATACGGGATAATCCACAAGAGCACCAGCAAAAGCCCAGCCAGACTAGTCAAAAATGCCTGTTCTTCCCTTCCAGAATGTTTTAATACCTGACTCAGCACTGATACAAGAATTCCCACTGCCGCAATTTTAAATATCAAATCAATATCCATTCTATTCCTCCCTTCTGCTGTTTCCTACTGTTTTACATCTTCTTCCCAGTAGTACACCCCGCTTCCTCTACAGCATCACAATTGTAATGAAGATTCCTCCAAGTACCCCCAACAAATTATAAAGTCTTACTTTCTCCTTTATTTCTGCTGAAGCCTCTTCAATTGTACTTTCCAGATTCATCATATAATGCCCAATAGTTGTTAGCTGCATCTTTTGATCCAGAAACCCTAAGTTTTCGCCAAGCCCTTTCATAAGAAGTTGATCCTTTTTATCTAAATAAGTCTCCCCAAGCTCCGTTTCCATACACCGGTTCCAGATTACTGAAAATGGCTCTCCTGTCAGACCAGACAATTCCGTTGATAACTTTTCAAAAAATCCTGTTATATCTCCTTGATTTCTGGAGGCTACTATCCTCATCACCTCCGGCAGTGCCGTTCTCCCATATTCAATTTCCCCATAAAGCACCTTCATATGTATCATTAATTCCTTTAACTGCTTTATTCTCTGTTTTTTTCTTTCGCCTGCCAGCAGTCCAATCCCTGTACTCGCCAAAAGAACCATAATACTTCCTACTATTTTTATCAAAATAGCTTCCCTCCTTTTTCATCGTATATTCCCTGCAATTCTCCCACCTGTCGGACATTTTTTAATACAACAAATCTTTTAAAAATTTTTTTCTCTAACAATCTTCTCAATGCCGGTTTTTCCATTAATTCTTCTACTGAGCTGCCATGAACGGTTCCTACCAGTCGACACCCACAATAAACCGCTTTTTCAATAGCATCTACATCTGCATCCGAACCAATCTCATCTACTGCAATAATATCTGGTGCCATGGAGCGAATCAGCATCATCATTCCTTCTGCTTTAGGGCAGCAATCTAATATATCTGTGCGAATTCCAACATCATTTTGCGGAATTCCCATGTAGCATGCTCCAATTTCTGACCTTTCATCTACAAGTCCTATTGTCTTTCCTTTTCGCTCCTTTGTCCCATCGGAAAGCTGACGGATAATATCTCTTAAAAGTGTAGTTTTTCCACAACCTGGTGGTGACATAATTAAAGTATGATAGATTTGTGTATTCTCCCACAAATGCTCCAGTATTGTGTCAGCACAGCCCTTTTTTTCATGAGCAAAACGGATATTTAAAAAATGAATATGTTTAATTGTTTTAATCTTTTCTTTTTCCAGAACAACCTTTCCTGCAACACCAACCCGATGTCCTCCCCTGACGGTAATAAATCCCTGCCTTATTTCCTCTTCAAATGCATATAAGGAGTAATTACTTATGTATTCCATAGTTTCTCTAATCTCATTTTCACGAATCAAATAAGGCTTGTCTGTCTCTAAGTTTAAACTTCCTGCCTCTTCCACAAAATACTCCTGATTATCATACCGGAGCAAAAGAGGTTTTCCTGCTCTAAGGCGAATTTCCTGCAACCTTTCATATTCCAAAGGGAGCTTCTTCAAAATCCCCCGAATTTGCAATGAAAACAGCCTCAAAATCTCTTCCTGCTTATCCATATCCAATTCTCCTTATATGAAATGTAGTATCAAGCTTGTTCCAGTCTTGACTGATAAAATAAATACTTATCTCTAAATCAATTAATTATTTCTAGATAAATATATGACAAGGAAACCAATTTAGACCAAGTTTTCCTAAATTTCTTTGAAAGAACAAAGAGTTTCGCTTGCGAAACTCTCGCGCTAAGCGCGGTCGCCTTTGCGACATATTCCCTACGCGCGAGTGCGCTTCCTTGCGGAGCATTTTTGCTTTATAGGACGAACTTTCCTATAAAGCAAAAAACAGAAGCTTTTAACTGTAATCCAGTTAAAAGCTTCTGCCCTCACACATAATTTATCACATATATTTTAATTTAAAGATACTCCCTATTTTATATCAGTATGACCACAACAGCCGCAGTTTCCATTGCATCCACTACAACCGCCGCCACTATTGCAGCCAGCAGCTTCATTGGCTTTATGGGCACAATTCTCTGCATCTGGACAACCGATGCATTTCACGCCTCTTTTGCTTTCTTTTCGTATGTAAATAACTGCTGTACCTACAATAACAATTATAATAATTCCAAGAATAATATCTGTCATACTGATACCTCTCTAAGTTCTACACTACAAAGCTTTTAGAATCTATTATACTGCTTTATTCTTTAATTCATATTCAGCTGCAAAATTCTTATCTGCTTTCTTAATTAAGTATACGATTACAGCAACAATAGCTGCTACAATAATAAGTCCTGGTACAAATCCTGCTCCAAGGCTTCCTGTTGTAATAAGTGTACCAATCTGGTATACAAGGAATGCTACTGCATAGCCTGTTGCAAACTGAAGACCAACACCACCCCAGAACCATTTCTTATCCTGCATTTCGGAGTTCATAGCACCTAAAGC
>CAYTGQ010000078.1:0-10458 GCA_964437345.1 uncultured Lachnoclostridium sp.
AATCTCTAATGTAAGGAAGTGCCTCTATAAGAGTTTCTGCTTTTACAAGAACCTTTTCCATTTCTGTTGCCATAATATATTTCTCCTTTTCTAATAAACCTATGATCTGTAATCTCCATTAATCCTTACATAATCATAGCTTAAATCACAGCCCCAGGCTGTTGCTTCACCGTCTCCCTGATGCATATCAACAAATGCTGTCACTTCCTTACACGAGAAAATCTCAGTTGCTTCTTCTTCACTATAATCAGCTGCTTTACCATTTTCGAATATTTTTAAACTCTTTCCATTTCCCTGAACAAAAAGTTCTACCTGCTCTGGATCAAAAGTCACACCAGAATATCCTAATGCACAAAGAATTCTTCCCCAGTTGGCATCTGAACCAAAAATAGCTGTTTTTACTAAGTTAGAAGTAATAACCGATTTTGCTAAAATAATAGCTTCTTCTTTATTTTTCGCTCCAACTACTTTAGTTTCAAAAAGCTTGGTTGCACCTTCTCCATCCTGTGCCATAATTTTAGCCAGATTTTTGGTTACTGTGGCAAGAGCTTCACAGAAAGTATTATAATCTTCATTTTTTTCTGTAATTTCTTCATTTTCTGCTAATCCGTTAGCAAGAACTACAAAGGTATCGTTTGTAGAAGTATCTCTATCTACGGAAATCATATTAAAAGAGTCTTTCACATCTGCTTTTACCGCTTCTGTTAAAAGTTCTTTACTAATGTTACAGTCTGTTGTTACAACACTAAGCATTGTTGCCATATTAGGGTGAATCATACCGGAACCTTTAGACATACCTCCGATTGTAACCGTCTTACCGCCGATTGTTGTCTGAACTGCCCATTGCTTCGAATAAGTATCTGTTGTCATAATAGCTTCTGCTGCCATCGTTCCTGCCTCTACAGTATCTGACAATGCCGGTGCCAGCTTCTTTGCTCCCTCCTGAATCTTATCCAAAGGAAGCTGATATCCGATTACGCCGGTAGAAGCTGTCAGCACCTTCTCTGTCGGAATAGAGAGTACTTCACCAATTGCTGCTGCCATTGCCTTATTAATCTCTTCTCCTTCTTTTCCTGTACAGGCATTGGCAATACCGCTATTTAACACAACTGCCTGAGCCTCCCCGTATTTTTCTACAATCTCCATGTCCCATTTTACCGGAGCTGCTTTTACCATATTAGTTGTAAATGTTCCTGCTGCCTTTGCCGGAATTTTACTATATACCAGTGCCATATCTTTTCTTGTTTTATCTCTGTATTTAATACCTGCTGCCGCACCGGCTGCCAAAAATCCTGTTGCTGCTGTAACACCGCCATTAATCTTCTTAACTTCTGCCATAATATATTCCATCCTTTCTATGGAAACATCGGAGCCAATTTAAGCCCTTCATTTTCCTCTAATCCAAACATAAGATTCATATTCTGAACTGCCTGACCGGCTGCCCCTTTTACCAGATTGTCCATTGCACCCATCATGATAATACGATTGGTACGTTCGTCTATTTTAAAATTCACGTCTACAAAATTGCTTCCCTCTACCCAGCGTGTTTCCGGTGGCACATCTTCCTCCAGAACACGTACAAAATATTCATCTTTGTAACAAGCGTCATATATTGCTTTTACTTCCTCATAGCTCATTTTCTTTTTCAGATTGCCATAAGCTGTAATCAGGATTCCACGATTCATTGGAACCAGATGTGGAGTAAAGTTAATTAATGCCTGCTCACCAGATGCATAAGATAACTGTTCTTCAATTTCCGGTGTATGCCTATGATTTCCTACTCCATACGCCTTGATATTTTCATTAACCTCACAATACAGATTATTAACCTTGGCTCCTCTTCCAGCCCCGGAAGTACCAGATTTCGCATCAATTATAATTGACTGCATATCAATAAGTCCTTCCTTTGCTAATGGATAAATAGATAAAAAACTGCATGTTGGATAACACCCCGGATTAGCTACAAGCCTTGCCTTCTTTATCTGTTCCCTGTTAATTTCACATAAACCATAAACTGCTTCTTCTATGTATTTAGGACTTTTATGGGTAATTCCATACCATTTCTCATAAGTACCAACATCTTTTATTCGAAAATCTGCACTAAGATCGATAACCTTTGTCTTAGAAAGGACTTCTTCACTTATAATTGAAGAACAAAATCCTTGTGGAGTCGCTGTAAAAATGACATCTACTTCATTTGCCAGTTCTTCTATGTTATCTGCTTTGCATACATCCTCTACCAGCCTGAACATATTGCCAAACACCTTAGAATATTGTTTATCAATGTAACTTTGTGATCCAAACCATACTACTTCTGCATCTTTATGATTCAAAAGTAATCGGACAATTTCCTGCCCCGCATATCCGGTAGCTCCTAGAATTCCTGCTTTTATCATTTTTATCTGCTCCTTTCTTAACCTTATTATTATAAATTTTTATAATTATACATATTTATTCATCTATATGCAATACCTTTTTTAACTTTTCGTCTTTTATCCCTTATTTTACACACTTTTATACTACTTTTTGAGCAATGTGACAAAATATTTTTTAACAAATTATTCATTTACAATGTATATTTATTAGCTTTATTTTCAGTGTGCAAAAAAAGAAACGCTATCAACCGCGTTTCTTTTCATCTATTAAATCTTTTACTACTTCACCTGCAATAATCAACCCGGCTACTGATGGAACAAATGCAATACTTCCCGGCAGTCTTCCTCCCTCATGTTTCATAGGTTCTTCCTTAGAATAGACCACTTTAAGGTGTTTTACATTTCTCTTTTTCAATTCTCGACGCATCACCTTTGCCAAAGGGCATACAGAAGTTTTATAAATGTCCGCCACTTCAAAAGCTGCCGGATTCAGCTTATTACCTGCTCCCATACTGCTGATAACCGGTACCCCTGCCGCCTGTGCCTGCATAATCAATTCAATCTTTGCCGTCACTGTATCTACCGCATCTACTACATAAGAATACTCACCAAATTCAAATTCATCCTTATTATCCGGCAGAAAAAAGCAGTTATATATCTCTATCTGTGCCTCAGGATTAATACTTAATATCCTGTCTTTCATAACCTCTGTTTTATATTTTCCAATTGTATCATAGGTAGCAATAATCTGGCGGTTCAAATTACTGATACTCACTGTATCGCTGTCAACAAGCACAAAGTGACCAACTCCACTTCGTGCCAGAGCTTCCACCACATACCCTCCTACGCCTCCAATTCCGAATACTGCCACTTTAGCCTGTCTTAAACTTTCAAGACCTTCTTTTCCTATAAGCAGCTCGGTTCTTGAATACTGATTTTCCATATAGTTTACTAAGCAATTCTTCCTTTCTATTTCTATTATACCACGATCATAATGAGCCAAGCGCATGTTTACATGCATTTGGCGAATATGCATTGATAATAGCCACTTGTGGCTATTATACCATGAACAAAAAGCAATTCATGGTCCCGCGAGGATTTTTATCCTTGCAAGCAAATAAAAATCCTTTCGCGAGATTATTACCAGCTACAGTAAAATCGTAAAGCTTGTTCCTTTTGAAAGCTGGCTGCTGATACGAATTTCTCCGCCTAAATCTTTTACATTCTGATTTACCACATCAAGTCCAACTCCCAGCCCTGAGTAATTCGTAACCTCTTTTTTGGTAGTAAAACCATGCAGTAACAGAAAACCGTAAATTTCTTCCTCTGTATACTTATCTTCTTCTTTTATAAGCATATCTTTCTCTCTTGCCTTTGTAAGTATCTGATTCTTATCAAGTCCTGCCCCATCATCACCTATCACAATTTTAATTCTATGATTTTCTTCTGTGATATCAATATAAACATGACCTGTTTCCTCTTTTCCTGCCCTTTTTCTTTCCTCCGCAGATTCAATTCCATGATCCACAGAATTACGCAGCAAGTGAATCATTGCACTGGATATTTTCTCTAAATTATTTTTATCAATAATGGTATCTTCTCCGGTAACAATAAGTTCAATTGGTTTCGAAAGTGTTGCTTCCATTTCTCTGACAACACTTTTCATTTTCAATACTACACTTTTAAAGTCAGTTGCCTGAATTTCTCTAATCCAACGTTTAATTCGTCTGTTATATGCCCGCAATTCATCCAGATTTTCCTCTTCCAACGCAATAATTGACACATTTTTAAAGCGATTGGCATAACCATCCAGCACATCTTCCAATTCGTTGCTTATATTTTTTAAAATTACTATATCCTCATCAGTTATAAGCGTATGCTTCTTACGGTTATATTTTGTATCTTGTCTTGCTTTTAATGGTTTTATATCCTGAATTTCTTCCTCTTTATCATCTGTCACCTTTTTGTCGATGACATAGCTTCCAACCATATCGTCATCATTATTTTTTACATCAGATGTTTTTCCGGCAATATAGTAAACCTGTTTTTCTTTTTTTACTTCCGCAACAGTATTTTCTGTTGCAAGCCCTTTATGAAACTGCTGTATTTTTTCTACCAGATACTGACAATCGCCATCTGCATAGCCTGCCATATCTATTTTATCCAGTTCATTCTGTATAAATGTAACAATTTCATTTAAAAGTTCATTAAAGGCAGTAGCATCCTTTACTGCCTTTTCCTGATCACGATAGTAGTAAAGGATACTTTCAAAGCTCCTAGCCGGCTCTGCAATATTTTCAAAGAGCATCATGGTTGCATCTGCTTTTAGTGTATGAAAAATACGAAAGATTTCTTTGATACCTTCATAATCATACTCATTCTGCTCTCTTTTTTCATCAATAATACTGTTTAATTCTGTAATAAGCTGAGTGCATTCTACCATAAACAGTTCCAGCATAGGGTCTTTTTCTATGTTTTCCATAACAATTATCCTCTTTTCAGCTGTTTCTGAATCTTGTTGAACACCGCAATGATATCCGGATCAAAGCTCTTTCCTGATTCTTCATTAATAATTTCCATGCTTTTCTCATGGCTATATGCAGTCTTATAACATCTCTCACTGGTAAGTGCATCATATACATCAACAACAGCCATAATTCTTGCTGCCAACGGAATATCATTACCGGACAACCCTTCCGGATATCCCTTTCCATTCCATTTTTCATGATGATAATGAGCAATATCAATTGCCATTTCCAAAAAATCATTATGCTCATTCATGTTATATAACTCAATTAATGTTTTTGCTCCCATTTCCGCATGACTTCTTACTATTTTCATCTCTTCGGGTGTCAACAGCCCCGGTTTTAACAAAATAGCATCACTGATGGAAATTTTTCCAATATCATGAAGTGGTGCCGCTGTTTCGATTGTGCTAATAAAAGAATTGGTAATTTCTTTTTCGAACTTTGGACTGAACTGAAGACTTTGTGCCAAAAGCTTGCAGTTACGTCCCACATTTCTGACATGTGCTCCACTTGGATCTTCTTTCGATTCTGAAAGCATCGCCAATGCATAAATAAAGTTTTTCTCTTCTTCTATTATTTTCTTAATCTGCTCATTAACCATTTTATGGAGACGCTTATTGTAGCTTTCCAGTTCCTGCTGCATCTTATATATCTTTAAATGGTTATTTACACGCATTGTAACCTCTTCCAATTCAAAAGGCTTAGAAATAAAATCAACTGCACCAACCTTAAAGCCTTTTACCTTATCTTCTGGTGAATTCATGGCAGAGATAAAAATAATTGGAATATTTCTTGTTTTTATATCTTTTTTCAATAATTCACAAAACTCGTAACCATCCATATCCGGCATGGAAATATCCAGAAGGATAAGCTGTGGCAAATTAACCTCCATTGCTGCCAATGCCTGTTTTACACTAGTTACAGGTCTTGCTACGTATCCTGCGTTTTTAATAATTTCTGTTAAGATAACAAGGTTCGATGTAATATCATCAACAATTAATATGTTCGCTAATTCGCCCGAAGTTGCCTGATAATCCATTAGTTACCTCCTATCCATTTTGTTCCAAAATATTCTTTTAAAGCTTTCTTTGCTACGTCATATTGTTTTACGGCATTTTCAGCTTGTTCTTTTCTGATAATCAATTCTAAACGAAAAACTGCTCTTCGTAAATCAGTTTCTTCCTCTGCAATCAGATTTTTTATCTGACCTGCAAACTGCTCTGCTTTTTCCCAATTTTCCATCTCGATACAGATAATGAGTTTTTCCATAATATTTTGAATTTCCTTAATATTTTCAGAAGTTCCAAATTGTTTTACCCGTTCTGCATCATAATCATCTTCTACATTAACAGGGAATTTCATACCCATCCCTACCTTTTCAAGACTGTGGTATGTAACAGGTGCCTGTTCTTCTGTACCTTCTTTAGACTCTATTGGTGTTTTTAAGCGTACTGTAAAGGAGAAAGTACTTCCTTTTCCTTTTTCACTTTTTACATCAATGCTTCCATTCATAAGCTCTACAAGTTCTTTTACGATACTTAAGCCCAGACCAGTTCCGCCAAATCTTCTGGTAATAGACGCGTCAACCTGTGAAAAACTCTTAAAGAGTTTATCCATTTCATCATCTGCAATACCAATTCCAGAATCGATAACGACAAAGAATATTTCTATTTCATCATCTGTCTGTAATGTTTTTACTACCTCTACACTAATCTGTCCTACTTCAGTAAATTTAATTGCATTGGATAAAAGATTATTTAAAATCTGTGTTAAACGAAGCTCATCACCAATCAGTTTATCCGGGATATCCTGAGATATACTTACTTTAAGATGCAAGCCTTTTTCATTAATTGCCGGCAGATTTGTTGCAACTGTTTTATCCATAAAACTGCGGAAAGAAAATTCTCTTTCTTCTATTGTAAATTTGCCTGCCTCCAGCTTTGAAAAATCCAGCAAATTATTAATGATTTTCATCATGTTCTGGCAGCACTTTTCAATAATTTCCAAAGACTGCATCTGTTCCTTTGTAACCTCTGTATCCATAAGGTTTTTGGTCAGTCCCAAAACTCCATTGACCGGAGTTCTCAGTTCATGAGTAACATTGGCAACAAATTCATTACGAAACTGATTACTTTCTTCAATCTCTTCTTTTGCTTTCTGTACTTCTTTTACTGCCATTTTCTTGGTAGCTGTGTTAATCGCAATACAAAGGCCTATGTATTCATTTTCGTTTTCGTGAATTACAACTTTTAAGTCCACAGGATAACATGTTGCATTTTTACGATACGCAACCGTTTCAAATACATCTCCATTTCCATGTCTTCTAAAATGAATGGTATCTTCCTGTCTGCGAAATACTTTACTAAATATCTCATTTATATAGTTTCCATCTGTAAGTGAATCATATCCCAATTCCCTTAGAGCAACTTTATTAGCTTCAAAAATTCTTCCTGTCTTATCAAAAAACAATATCATTTCCAAAGAATTTTCAAGTAACAATTCCATTCTTAAATCCTGAACTGTACTACTCATAGACACAGACCTCCCATTGTGTTCAAACATCCACAAAATATCTTATTTCACTATTTGTGGTTTGTCAATTCATTTCACATTTTTTATGATATAACTTCACATTTTTTATATTACAGTCCCAAACTTCATTGACAAGTTATCAAAACTTGGTATATAATGAATTTTAATAGAAGAATTACACATATTATTTTTAATTAAGGGGGAAACGTAATGGCTTTTAATGTTCGTTTAAAACAGTTAAGACAAAATCACAAGCTGACACAGGGAGAGTTAGCAAATATTCTGGGATTAAAGCCAACTGCAATCTCCAACTATGAATCCAAACGTAACGAACCATCTTTTGATAAATTGATTGCGCTTTCAAAATATTTTGATGTTTCCTGTGATTACCTTTTAGGTATTTCTGATGCATATCTCCCAATTGGCGGAGAAGTTCTGGATAAAGATATTGTAGAGTTTTTCAATCTTTATCAGCAGTTAAATGACGAAAGCTCACAAAAGCTTAGAGATTATGCTAAGTATGTTTTATTCCGTCAGGAGCATCCTGAACATTTTGAATAATTCATTTTAATTTTACAACCCATTTATACAATGCCACACACAAAGAGGAATCTTACTTAGATTTCTCTTTGTTTTTTATTTTTGCATTTTAAACAAAAAGCTGCCAAAAGACCGGATTAAACCCGTCTTTTGACAGCATGCAAACTCTAATTTTTTCCACAACAGAATTTATATTTCTTTCCAGAACCACAAGGGCATGGGTCATTACGGCCAACTTTCTTTTCCTTAACGATTGTTCCGGACGCTTTCTGTTCTTTGTAAAGCTCCTTACGACGCTCAGGTGTTAAAAGGTTGTCCCACTCTTTTAATTCATATAACCAATCCGCTTTTGCTTCTACCATATTGTAATACAGTTTTTCTTTATCAAATTCCAAAGAAACAACTGTATCTTCTTCCATTTCTTCAATTGGATTTGGTGTCTTTAAGCTATCATTAATTCCGTCTAAGAATCCAACCATAACGCTTAATTTAACGTCATATTTTTCTGCCAGTTCTTTTACGGTGCCAGTTACTACTGTATCTGGATCAGCTAAAAGCTGCTCATAAATTCCTTTTTCAATTGTGAAATAATTGGACCAGAAAATCTGTCCTTCTTTACTGCTGTTCAGTTCCTTAGAGTAAGCGTAATCTCTCCAATCAGTTAATAAACTCATGGGGATACCTCCTTAAAATCTTTATCCATGTGGAATATCATTCAATTCCCTATTTGTAAAGTATAGCATAGTTTCTATGCTAATTTCAATCTATTTTCTTATTATTGTGTATAAACTTTCATTTTCTGTTCATACTATAACCAGCCCCAAAAGGCTAACGCATATGCTCAATTTATTGTCCCCCGACGAGATTGAACATCAACCAATGAAAAAATTAAATACTTATCCTCCCCTAAGAAAATACCTCCTCTCGTAATGAGAGGAGGTATTTTTCATGAATCACTAAACCATGTTTAACACTTCTTCTTTAGGTGGTTCTGTCAGCTCAACTTCAACAGCATAAAGAACTGGTCCTTTTCCTCTATACTCAGTCCGGTATTCGTTCTTTACTTCAGCCTTTACTTTTACCCACTGCTTATTCTCCATTCTTCTTGCTTCTCTTGTCTTGCATACAAATCCAAGAAATGCAATATCATCTGCACAGCAGGTCATTGCCATTCTTCCAGGTACGAAATAATTCTTTGAAATTCCAGGTGGTTTAAATACCATCCCCTTAAATTCAACTATTTTTCCCACATAGCGTTCTACATTATCCAAAGCGTCCATATAGAAAATACCAAAATCTTCATCACAAATCTGGATTACATCAGCCTTTACATCATAAGGCAAATCTTCTTCTGTAATCTGATCTACGATTTCATCATCCGCATCTTCAAATACGACATCTGCTCTCTGATTAATTGCCTTTAAACTTCTTCTATAAGAAGGCAACTCTTCAATCCCCTGACAGCGATTGAATACAATTAAATCCGAAAGTCTAATCTGTTCCGCCAGCAAAGAACGCATATTAGCAAAATAAGTAACAAATGTCGATGCATCAACAAAGGTAATCTGCTGCTGAATTTCCCAGTATGGTGGCAGCTTCATTTCCTTTATATTCCACATTCCATTATATTCAATAATAATACGTTCCGGATTATGCTTCTTTTCTAAATCCATTAATTTTTCAATGGTAAAATCTTCTTCCTCTTCAATCACTTCCATGATTGTCTTGTTCTTGGAAAGATTAGCGGCATCATATTCTTCTTCTCCCTCTTCACAAACAATCAGAAGAGTAGTTCCATCAATTGCAAAATAATCTTCATTGATGGTTTCTCTGAGAAAAGTAGTTTTACCACTTTCCAAAAAACCATTAATAAAATAAATTGGCATTGTATTCATATTTTCCTCTTTTCCGCGATGCCCTTTCGCCTATTTATGAAACAGCTCTTTTAAAGCATCTTCTTTTAACTTTGAACCAATTACACAGATTTTGCCTGTATAATCCGGCTTACCGCTGCGGATTTCATATTCGCCAGGTACATAGTCAAAGTATAACCAGTTCTCTGCATTTTCTTTATCCTGTACCATTCCTTTGGAACGAAGTACAAATCCGTAAGCTTCTTCATTTTCAAGTTTTTCTAAAATATCCTTTAGCTCAGCTTCGCTATAAGTTGCCGGTGTCTCAAATCCCCAGCTTCCAAATACTTCATCTGCATGATGATGTCCATGATGGTCATGGTGATGTCCATGTTCTTCATCATGGTGGTGTCCACAGCAACAATGTCCTTCTTCATGGTCGTGGTCATGGTGATGCTCATGATGGTGCTCGTGTTCTTCATCATGGTGGTGTCCACAACAGCAATGGCCTTCTTCATGGTCGTGATGGTGTTCATGATGATGTTCATGGTCGTGATGGTCTTCATGATGATGGTGGTGCTCATGTTCTTCCACTGCCTGTGCCATCAGTTCTTTTTCTAAATCATTTGT
>CAYTGQ010000079.1:0-10375 GCA_964437345.1 uncultured Lachnoclostridium sp.
ACCATAAACTACGTTAGAAGTAATTGTTAAGATAGAAAGTGTAGGTGTTGCATTACGATATGTCTTAACCTTACGAAGCTTGTTAATAAACATATGAACAACTTCCTGTGCGATATCGTCTACACGGTCATCGTTGTTACCAAATGCTGGATATTCACCTTCGATTTCATAATCAACAGCAAGTCCTTCTTCATTTCTGATAACTTTTACTTTACTATATTTAATTGCAGATAAAGAGTCTGCCACTACAGAAAGACCAGCAATACCACATGCCTCTGTACGATATACATTGATATCATGAAGAGCCATCTGTAATTTTTCATAGCAGTATTTATCATGCATGTTGTGAATTACGTTTAATGTGTTAATGTAAAGTACAGATAACCAGTCTAATGTCTGGTCAAATTTTGCCATTACTTCATCATAATCTAAATATTCGCTTGTAATTGGTGCGAACATAGGTCCAACCTGTTCACCGGTTTTTTCATCTTTACCACCATTGATAGCGTAAAGAAGTGCCTTAGCAAGGTTTGCTCTAGCTCCGAAGAACTGCATCTGTTTACCAACTCTCATAGCAGATACACAGCAAGCGATTGCATAGTCATCGCCCCATACATCTCTCATAAGGTCATCATTTTCATACTGGATAGAACTTGTATCAATAGATACCTTTGCACAGTATCTCTTGAAGTTTTCTGGTAAGAAATTAGACCAAAGAACTGTTAAGTTTGGTTCTGGAGCTGGTCCTAAGTTATAAAGTGTATGAAGAATACGGAAGCTGTTCTTTGTTACAAGAGTTCTTCCATCAACACCCATACCACCGATTGCTTCTGTTACCCATGTTGGGTCACCAGAGAATAAATCATTGTATGCAGGTGTTCTAAGGAAACGAACCATTCTTAACTTCATAACGAACTGATCCATGATTTCCTGTAACTCTTCTTCTGTAGCTACGCCGTTCTTTAAGTCACGTTCAAAGTAAATATCTAAGAATGTGCTTACACGGCCTAAACTCATAGCAGCACCATCCTGTTCCTTGATTGCACCAAGGTAACCGAAATATGTCCACTGTGTAGCTTCTAAAGCATTTTTAGCAGGTACTCCGATGTCATAGCCATAAGAAGCAGCCATTGCCTTTAATTCTTTTAATGCCTTAATCTGTTCAGAAATTTCTTCTCTTAAACGGATGTCTGGAGATTCCATAACGTCACGTTCTAATAACTTCTTCTGCTGAATTCTTTCTTCAATTAAGAAGTCAACACCATATAAAGCAACACGTCTGTAGTCACCAATGATACGTCCTCTGCCGTAAGCATCTGGAAGACCTGTGATGATACCAGTGTGTCTTGCTTTTCTCATTGCTTCTGTATAAGCATCAAATACACCGTCATTATGTGTTTTACGGTTGTGTGTATAAATGCTTTCTGTTGTTTCATCTAATTTATATCCGTAAGCTTCAAGAGCACTCTTTACCACACGAATACCACCATTAGGCATAATACCTCTCTTTAAAGGCTTGTCTGTCTGGAAGCCTACAATAACTTCTTTATCCTTATTTAAATAAGCAGGTCCGAAAGTTGTAATTGTAGATGGTTTTAATGTTTCAGCATCAATGATTCCTTTTTCATTTTCAATCTTCATCAATGCTAATGCATCTTCCCATAAAGATTTAGTTCTTTCTGTTGCTCCTGTCAGGAATGACTCATCACCTTCGTATGGAGTGTAATTGTGCTGGATAAAACTTCTTACATTAATATCAGTGGTCCAGCTCCCCTGATTAAAATCATACCATTGTTCTCTCATGATATTATATATCTCCTTCCTGATGCAATTCCTTCTCGCGTCCTCTATGATACTGGAATTATAGGCATTTTGTCAAGGAATCTGCCGATTTTTATCATTCTTTTTTTCTCACTTGGACATTTTTTTGATAGAGAAAATAAATAACTAAAAAATGTATTAATCAATCAAATCTTGTGTATAGCAAAAAAAAAAGATATCCATCGGATACCTTCTTTTTGTTTTCTTGAGAGCGCGAGACGTCGCATAAGGTCCGGGGGACCTTAGGTTGCGACGACCGAAGCGGAGCGGAGAAATTCGAACTTCGAGTCCAGGATTGGACTCGAAAAGAAAGAAGAAGGACATCTAATCGGATGTCCTTCTTCTTTCTTCTGAGAGCGCGAGACGGGATTCGAACCCGCGACCCTCGCCTTGGCAAGGCGATACTCCACCACTGAGCCACTCGCGCATATTATGTTGCTGTTCTAACGAACAATATATATAATACATGACCAACTCTTTTTTGTCAACATCTTTTTTTGATTTCTTTTAATAATTTTGGAAATTTAGATAGAAGCGCGAGACGTCGCATAAGGTCCGGGGGACCTTAGGTTGCGACGACCGGAGCGGAGCGGAGAAATTCGAACTTCGAGTCCAGGATTGGACTCGAAGAGAACAAAAAAAGGACGTCCAATGGACATCCTTTTTTTGTTCTCTCTGAGAGCGCGAGACGGGATTCGAACCCGCGACCCTCGCCTTGGCAAGGCGATACTCCACCACTGAGCCACTCGCGCATATTGTTCCTCACGATGATTACCTCTTCGCTAGCGAACAATATATATAATACATGACCAACTCTTTTTTGTCAACACTTTTTTAATTAGTTTGCAAAAAATTTGCAAAAAATCCAAATTGTAAAAAATTCTAAAGGTTCTTTAACCACTGATCTATAAGTCTTACACCTTCTTCATATTCCAGATCCTGAATATAATCTTTTAACTGGGCAAGCTTCTGTTCTGCGTCCTCTCCATAATCGAATTGCTCCAGTTCCTTCAGCATTTCCTCTACAGCCATCATATTATATTCATCAAATTCATTCCGAAGCATCTTAAGGTTATGAACAAATTCCTCGTTTATATCCTTCTTTTCTTTTTCTTCCACTTTCTCCACTTCAACTGGAAGCATATCAAGAATTTCTTCCAGCATTCTCATCATAGCAGGAATCTGATACATTGCATATCTGTCATTACCTCTCTTCAAAGCAATCTCTATTCGCTCTGCTTCATTTCCAAGCTCCATGGCACCTATATTATGGCTGCTTCCTTTCAGCCCATGAACCAGAGTCCTTAACTCTGTCTTGTTCATTTCATCTACTTTAGCAAGCTTTGCAAGAGCTTTTGCACCGTCATGATAATAGGCTTTCAACACCTCCTGATATAACTCCTCTTTACCACCCACGTGACTTAAGCCTTCTGCTCTGTCAAGTATGGCACCTGCCTCCGTTTCTCTCTGAGAATGCTTGGTCTGTTCTGCCTCTGTCTGTAAGGATTTTACCTTTGACTGTTTTTTCTGTAAAACCTCTTCTTTTTCAATTTCAAACCGTATTTCCCGGGAAACTGTCGTTTCCTCTTCTTCATTTTCTTCTCTGTCACCAAGCCACTTCTTTAAAACCTTGACAAGTTTTCGAACATTCAGCGGTTTTGTAAGATAATCCTGAAAACCATATTTACCAAATGGCTTATCCTGCTCTGCCATTACATTTGCTGTTACCAGTATAACAGGCAGCTTCTTATAATAATCCTCTGGCAAACCTCGAATCATCTTCAGTGTTTCCAAACCATCCATTTCCGGCATCATCTGATCCATAAAAACGAGGTCATAATCATTTTGTATTATTAACTGCAATGCTTTCTTTCCACTGTCTGCAACATCTATCTGTAACTGATAAGGCTCCAGAACACCCTTTAACACAGTTCTGTTAACCTCCATATCGTCTACAATAAGGATTCGTTTATCCGGGAAAGCTTCCAGTCGTTCTTTTTCATTGCGGTCATTCTCCAGAATTTCCACAATATTATCCTTGGTAATAAGCTTTCTACCCATTAGCTCTGTATTTCTTAAACCCTGTTTTATATAGGTTTCAAATGTGCTTCCTTTACCATAACGACTCTTAACATGAATATCTCCATCCATCATTCTCACAAGCTGCCTTGTAATGGATAATCCAAGTCCCGTACCTGTAATTCCTTTAGTATCTTCTGAATTAATCTGCTCATATTCATCAAAAATAGAATTCAATTTGTCAGCTTTAATTCCAATTCCAGTATCTTCTACAATAAAATAGAGATATCCACTATTTTTGTCACCATCTGTCCGCCAGAATACTTTCAAATAAATATGCCCTTTTTTAGTATATTTTACTGCATTAGCCAAAATATTAGTCAAAATTCCTCTGACACGGACAGCATCACCAATTAAGTATTTTGGTACGGTTTCTTCTACAAGAATCTTGAATTCGATATTTTTCCCTCTAAGACTTGTAAATATTATGTTAGCCACTTCATATAACAGGCTGTCAAAAGAATAATCCGCCTGTTCTATAACCAGTTTTTCTGCTTCAATTTTTGAAATATCCAGAAGGTTATTTACCAGACCAAGAAGATTCTGTCCTGAATAGAATATACTCTGCAGGTCAAACCTTGTTTCTTCTTCCAAATCTGGTTTCCTAAGTTCAATTTCGCTAATTCCAATAATTGCGTTAAGAGGTGTACGAAGTTCATGACTAATATTGGAAAGGAAACGACTTTTGGCATGATTAGCCCTATCTGCTTCATTTCTTGCCATTACCAGTTCTTCCATATAATGCTGACGTTCTGTTATGTCAAAAATGCATGCAGAATATCCCAATAAAACACCCTCATTGTACACAGGTGTAACCTGACCTTCATAATAATGCCCATCTTGTTCAAATTCGAATCCAGACATTTTATCATCAAGATTAATACCCATCGGTACCTTCAGCACATCTCCACGCTCTAATTTTGCAAGAAGCGGATACATCTGCTTTGCTTTCTGATTGGCATCCAGAAACAATTTATTCTCATCTACAATAATAAGTGCCTGATTCATTGTATCAATGATTCTTTCTCTTGCTCCTTCAATTGCATCAAACATCCCATATTCATACGTTGCAGTAATAAGAAGACGTATTCCCAAGAAAAAGCCAACACCTGTCGGATTAAATGGAGCAAGCAGATTTGCAAAATGAATAACAGCACATATAAATGGTAATATAATACAACCAAATAGATTAATGCCGGTCCTGTTCCATGTTCGCTTTCCTTTTAACAGACTATAAAATACAATTCCAAGCATCCATAATCCAAGGGATATTATGAAGAACATATACAAATAATTTAACGGTCCCGGTTCCAGAACCAAATGACCACTTCCATCATGAGGTACAAACTCTATACTTTTAAAATACCACTCATAGTACTGGCATCGGGAACACGCAGCAATGATAATCACATTTATAACCCAGTAAAAAACCGAAATTGCCTTTGGAATATTTACTTTGCAATAATTTCTTATGAATTTGAACATGAAAAGTAAAATCTGACCTACACAAATAGTTCTTATCTTCAAAGCAAGCAAAGCTGCTTCTTTATTTTGTGCATACATTTCGTAAGAACAGCACACATTATAGATAAATATAAAGCACAAAACGACCAGCAGGAGCTTGTACTCCTGCGAAAGTCGTTTGTATTTAAGAAGCGATATTAAAGATATGTAAGTCAGTATGCAGCAAATAACCTGTACTGCAGTATATACACTATAAACCATCGTTACTCCTCCAGAGCAATCTCAATTCGTTCCAGAATATAAACCGGTTTAAATGGTTTTACAATATAATCCTTTGCATTCACCTGACGGCACCGATTTACCGTTTCTTTATCTGATAAAGACGTTACAAAAATAACCGGAGCAGCATCTTCTCCATATATCTCCTGAATTTTTTTAACAGTATCTACACCATCCATCTCCGGCATATCAATATCCATAAGAATCAAATCCGGCATGCCTTTTTCCAGAAAGCTTAAAGTCTGTTTGCCTGATTTTACAACAGAAACCTTATAATCTTCCTCTAAAATTCCGTGCAATGCCTTTAAATTGGATACCATATCATCTACTACAAGGATATGCTTCTTATCACAATTACGCTTTTCTTCATAACGTAGAAGATTATCTCCTGCAAGAACCTCTTCTCCCGGAACACCCACAATCGTAATATTCAGGTAATCCCAATCGCTTAAATCCATTTCTTTTCCATTTTCCAGACGAACAACCGGACGCATATTATTTTTTCTATGATTTTCCACAATAATAGCAATATCGCCTGTTGATAACGCAACCGCTGTTCCCTTTTGATATAGCGGTACTCTCCTCATAAAGATTTTTACAACCTTTTGGTCAAAAAGGATGCCGCATCCACCCATTAGATATTCCATGGCCTCAGCAGGTGAATATGGTTTTTTATATGGTCTTCTTGTTGTAAGTGCATCATACACATCTACAACATGAATAATTTTAGCAAATAAATGAATCTCTTCTCTCTCCAAGCCATTTGGATAACCACTTCCATCCTCATTTTCATGGTGAGAAAGAACTGCCTTTTTAGTAGTAGAAGAAATATTCCATTTTGTCTTAATCAGTTCATAAGACAATACTGGATGATGCTTCATAACTGTAAATTCTTCTTCTGTTAATCTTCCCGGCTTATTTAATATTTCCTCTGCAATTCCAAGCTTTCCAAGGTCATGGAAAATAGCCGCTGCACATAAATTAACCAGTTCCTTAGTGGTAAGTCCCATTCCCATACCTACTACTGTAGCTAATACTGCAACATTAACAGAATGACGATATGTATATTCATCAAAGCTTCGCAAATCGACCAAATCAAGTGAAATTGTCTTTTTGTTCATAAGTTCTTCCACAATAGCCCCTGCAATGCTCATAGTCTGGTCAATGTTACACTCTTTTAAGCTTTTTACAGCACTATTACGAAGCTGTCTGGAAATCGCATCCTGAATCTCAATATCCTTTGACAGCTCATCTTCTATATAAACCCCTGGATATCCTCTTGCTGCAAGCTTTTCGATGTAATCCTTGGTGAGCTCAACATAGGCTCCAATTAATACTCTGTCTGAATCATCAAAAATAGACTGAGCAAGCATCATACCTGGTTTCACCCGTTCTATGGGAATGTAACGCATTACCCTACCTCCTGAAAATAGTTTCCAATCTAATTATAGCGTATTTACTTATTTTGTCAAACTTTGCCGCAAAAAAAGGTTCGCCTTATGACGAACCCTTTAAACATTTACTACCCTTTGCAACTCTATAACATTCCTTAAGATAATAAAACACTCATAATATACTCATGCTGCTTAAATTTCTGTTCTGAAATATTGGTAAGTTTTGTAAGCTCCGGACTATACCAAAACTCCTCTGCCGCAACAGTCAGATGTGCTAATGCAATTCCCATATCAATAAGATGCATCCTTTTCACCTTCGCTGGTGCTACCGCTTCCTTACGACAGAATAAATGGATTCTGTTCTCATAAACTACAAACCGCCAAGGCTGGCTATTGATAGAGGATGGCGCCAGTCTGCCTGCTTTCATGATTTCTTTTACTTCATCACTAACAACTGTTTTGAAACAACAAAGCTCACCTAATGGTTTGCGATGTGCTCTAACATTTTCTTCCTCATAAAAATCCTTCTTAGGCTTTCCAAACGCAACCATAATCACCGGTTCCATATCGTCTGTACTTTTAAACTTCTTTAACCCAAGATAGCAGCTTCCCAGACCTTTTGTAGTCATATATAATACGATTTGTTCCAGTAAATATCCTGCATTTATCAGATAATCATCTGTCTCCTTGGCATATAAAAGAAGATAATATGGTGCCTTTCCACCCATCAGCTTTTGTGCCGGATTATGTCTGCCTTCTACATTATTAACGATTTCATATCGTACCTTCTGTTCTGGAGAAAGCATCTCCAGATGATTGGCAAAATTTATAATATTATCCAGAAGCTTTTGCTCCAATGGTTCCATTAAAAAACTTCTGATTGATTTTCTCACAAAAATTCCTTCATACAGATTCATCACTACACCACCACATTCTTGTTACTCAATTGTATATAGTGTATCACATATCAAAAGAATTTACTTCACAATATTTCTTAAGTTTTCTTTAAAATTTTGGGCAACTTTTCACTAATAAATAGTTGGCAGCCACCTTTACCAGATAGCTGCCACTTAAAATCTTATTTAAAATATTCAACCCCTGATTCAAAAATCAACTGGTTCTGTTCTCCTGTGATGTTGAGAGCAACTCCATGTCCTCTACGTTCAGAGTGTGCCATCTTACCAAGTACACGGCCGTCCGGGCTTGTGATACCTTCAATTGCCATATAAGAACCATTTGGATTAAAATCTTCATCCATCGTTGGGTTGCCGTTTAAGTCAACATACTGTGTCGCAACCTGTCCATTAGCAAAGAGTTTCTTTAACCATTCTTCATTGGCTACGAAACGACCTTCACCGTGAGAAGCCGGAACAGAGTATACACCGCCAAGCTCTGCTTTTGCAAGCCATGGGGATTTGTTTGTAACTACTTTTGTATATACAGATTTAGAAATATGACGTCCAATGCTGTTCATTGTAAGTGTTGGATCATCTTCCTTTATATCTGTAATTTCACCGTAAGGTACCAAGCCAAGTTTTACTAATGCCTGGAAGCCATTACAGATACCTAATACAAGTCCGTCTCTCTGTTTTAACAAATCATGCACTGCTTCTTTTAAATATTCATTTCTGAATACAGAAGCAATGAACTTAGCAGAACCATCTGGTTCGTCACCGGCTGAGAAACCACCTGGAATCATTAAAATATTAGCACCTTTGATTGCTTTTTCATAAGCTGCAACAGAGGCCTTAATGTCTGCTTCTGACATATTCTTAAATACAACAGTTTCTACATCTGCTCCTGCTGCAAGGAATGATTTAGCTACATCATATTCACAGTTAGTACCTGGGAATACAGGAATAAATACCTTAGGTCTTGCAATCTTTGTCTTAGATACATAAACATCCTTTGTATCATAAAGTCCTGTTTCAATCTTTTTCTGTTCTACATCAGAACGTGTTGGGAATACTTTTTCCAGTGTTCCTGTCCATGCCTTTAATGCTTCTTCCATAGATAACTTCATATCGCCACAAACAAATGCTTCTTCACTGATTGTCTGACCAATTACAATATATTCTGCACCACTGGCTTCCAATTTAGCCATATTATCTTTGGAAACTTCTGCAATGATTGTACCATATTCCGCTTTGAACCAGCTTGCTTTTGGCTGTTTGTCACAAAGTTCAACACCAATTCTGTTACCAAATGCCATTTTACTTACTGCTTCTGCGATTCCGCCAAAACCTACTGCATAAGCAGCTTCGATAACTTTGTCTTTTGCCAATTCAGTAATCTTAGTGAAATTACTCATTAAGCTTTCATAATCCGGAAGTCCAAATTCATCTGTCTTCACAGGGAATTTTACCAATGTATGGTCACATGCTTTAAATTCTGGTGTTACAACATCGCCAATCTTAGCTACATCTACTGCAAAAGAGCAAAGTGTTGGAGGCACATCAATTTCATTAAAGGAACCAGACATACTGTCCTTACCACCAATAGATGGAAGGCCTAACTTCATCTGTGCGTCATATGCACCAAGTAATGCTGCCATTGGTTCACCCCAACGTTTAGGGTCATTGCCAAGTCTTCTGAAATATTCCTGGAATGTAAAACGAATCTTAGAGTAATCCCCACCGGAAGCTACAATTTTTGCTACGGAAGAAAGCACCGCATAAATTGCCCCATGGTATGGACTCCATGAAGATAAATATGGGTCAAAACCATAGCTCATCATAGTAACGGTATCACATTTTCCTTCTAATACAGGAAGCTTTGCAATCATAGTCTGTGTTTCAGTCATCTGATATTTTCCACCGTAAGGCATGGTTACTGTTCCTGCACCGATAGAGCTGTCAAACATTTCAACAAGACCTTTCTGGGAACATACATTTAAGCCAGAAAGCATATTTAACCAGCTTTCTTTCATATCTTTTACTTCTTCCGTCTTAGCAAGGTAGTTTTCTTCTTTGGATGGCATTGTTACTACTACACTAGTTTCCTGATGTGCACCATTTGTATCCAAGAAGGCTCTGGAAATGTTCACGATTTCTTTGCCTCTCCAGAACATAACAAGTCTTGGTTCTTCTGTTACTTCTGCAACTACAACTGCTTCTAAGTTTTCTTCTGCTGCGTATCCAAGCATCTTATCTACATCTTTTTTATCTACTACAACTGCCATTCTTTCCTGAGACTCAGAAATAGCTAATTCTGTTCCATCAAGACCTGCATATTTCTTTGGAACTTTATCTAAATCACTGTGAAGTCCTGCTGCCAATTCACCAATTGCTACAGATACACCACCTGCACCAAAGTCATTACACTTCTTGATTAACTTA
>CAYTGQ010000080.1:0-10265 GCA_964437345.1 uncultured Lachnoclostridium sp.
GGAATAATCTCTGAATCTTACGTTCTGTTGGAGGATTACCCTTCTGTACTTCTGCCCCACAGGTATGGATGGATTCTGTTGTATGAGACTTAGAAGAACCTGTTGCACCGCCACAGCCGTCACGACCAGTTCTTCCACCAAGTAATACAATGATATCACCTGGGTCAGAGTTCTCACGAATAACGTGCTTTCTTGGAGCTGCACCCATAACAGCACCAATTTCCATTCTTTTAGCCACGTAATTTGGATGATAAATTTCTTTTACAAGACCAGTAGCAAGACCAATCTGATTGCCATAAGAGCTGTATCCACTTGCAGCACCTTTTACAATCTTCTTCTGCGCTAATTTGCCTTCTAATGTATCTTTTACTGATACAGTTGGGTCTGCTGCACCAGTTACACGCATTGCCTGATATACATAACCACGGCCTGAAAGTGGATCACGGATTGCACCGCCAAGACAGGTAGCTGCACCACCGAAAGGTTCAATTTCAGTTGGGTGGTTGTGTGTTTCATTTTTAAAGAATACAAGCCATTCTTCCTCTTTACCATCAATTTCTACCGGAACAACAATAGAGCAGGCGTTGATTTCATCGGATTCTTCCATATCATCTAACTTGCCTTCACGTTTTAATTTACGCATAGCAATTAAAGCGATATCCATTAAGGATACATATTTATCTGTTCTTCCAGCAAAGATTTCTTCTCTGTCTTTAATATATCTTTCATAAGTTTCCATAATTGGTTCATGGCAATATCCATCTTCAAATGTTACATTTTTAAGCTCTGTTAAGAAAGTCGTATGACGGCAATGGTCAGACCAGTATGTATCCAGCACACGAATTTCTGTCATGGAAGGATCTCTGTTTTCTTCATTCTTGTAGTAATTCTGAATATGAAGAAAATCTTTAAAAGTCATAGCAAGGTTTAAAGAAGCATATAGTTCTTCCAGTCTGCCTTCTTCCATATCTTTAAAACCATCAAAAACAATAACATCTGCTGGTTCGTCAAATTCTGTTACTAATGTATCTGGAGTTGTTTCATCTGCAATTCTGGAATCTACAGGATTTACACAATATGCCTTGATTTTCTCAAATTCTTCATCAGAAATAGAACCTGATAATACATAGGTAGTAGCAGATTTAATAATTGGTTCTTCTGTTTCATTTAAAAGCTTTACACACTGTTCTGCGGAGTCAGCTCTCATATCAAACTGTCCAGGAAGATATTCCACTGTGAACACTCTGTCATTTGCTTCTTTTGTAAAATCGCCTTCAAACAAAGTATCTACAGGCGGTTCTGAAAATACAATATCCAAGGATTTTTTATATGTATCTTCACTGACATTTTCCATATCATAGCGTGCTAACACTCTTACGCCGCTTAACTGGCTCATGCCAAGATAGCTTTTTAATTCACTCTTCAATTCTGCTGCCTTTACAGCATATGGAGTTTTCTTTTCTACGTAAATTCTCTTAACATTGCTCATTATAGTACCTCCAGGTATGTTATCATTGCCTTTTATCAGCAAAATTCAGTTTTTTATCTGTTAACATCATACCACAAGGATTCTTTTTAATAAAATTAATATCTGTTATTTTTCCTATTAGGCATTCTTATAAAAATTTTCTTTAATTGCATTTTTCTTATAAATCATTTGATTAAAAAAAGAAGACAGTCTGAACCATATCAAACTATCTTCTTATTATTATCTTAGCTCATCAAGCACATAATTCATTCCAAATTCCATAGAAACTATACAGTAATTTCGCCAATCTGTACTTTATTCCATTCCTTTTCATAAATCTTAATCTCATGCTTTTCTTTCATTGCTTCATATTCTTCCTGGAAACGTTCTTCTTCCATTGCATCAATTGCATCTTCAATTTCACTGTCATAACGTTCTGTAGAATTATTGTTTACCATTTTGATTACATAGTAGTAACCATCGATTTCCATAATATCAGAAACTTCACCATTTGCCATTTTTGTAATCATCTGTGTAGCTTCTTCATTAAAATAACTTTCATCTATGATAAATCCATCACTGTCATAAGTTACTTCAACTGTTTCTTCACTTTCTTCTGTAGTCTCAGTTTCCTCTGTGCTGATTACCTTGCTCCAGTCTCCAGAACCGGCTTTTGCTAAAACAGCTTCAATTTCTGCATAACGTGCTTCTTTTTCTTCATCACTTACAGGTGTCACATTACCTTCCTCATCTGTGTTTTCGATGCAGATAGAAAAATATTCAATGTCATACTGTCTGAATGTATCTTTATCCACTGTATCAGCGACTTCTGCTTCTGTTATATTGTAACTAGCCTGTAAATTTTCTTTATAACGTGTTGCTAATGCCTTCTGTTCTAATAATGTAATAAATTCATCTTTTGTAAAACCAAGAATTTCATCTGGTTCTTCTGCACCTTCTTCAAGATAAGTTTCATAAACGTCCTGCGCTTCTTTCTTGTCTTCTTCTGCAATTTCATAGCCTGCTACAAGTGCTTCCTTGTAAAGAATACTTTCCTCAATATAAGTATTCATACACTCTTCTCTTGCTGCATCTCTCACTGTTAAACCATCTTCATCTACTTCCATGTTCCAGTAGTTAGTATATCCAAGCTGTGCATAAAGATTTGCCATGTAAGCATATACCTCTTCTGTCATGGATACGTCATACATCATATCTTCAACAGTATACTTTTCACCATCAATTTCTACCAGATATTTTGTATGATGATTTTCCCATACAATGTAAATAATTACAATCGCTGCCAGAATCACTGCCAGTCCAATTAAAAATTTTTCTTTCTTTTCTTTCTGTACAGCTAAATCATTACCATTTATTCTTGCTGCCGGCTTTGTTTCGCCTTTTACTAATTTCTTACTCAATGTTTTTTCCTCCATTTTGTTTCTTAATGCTACTGGTCAGAGCTTTCATATGTAATATTACCAATTACAATATCATCCCAGATAGAATTGTTTATTTCAATTGTATAATCTGCCTTTATCTGCTCATATACCTTTTGAAATTCCTGATATTTGGCATTTTCAATTGCCAATTCTACTTCTTCATCATAGGTTTCAGTTGAACTGTCATTCACCATTTTGATGATATAATAACCATCTTCCTCTTCTATAATATGGTCGGCCACCTGTCCATTGGAAAGCTTTAAGGCTTCTTTTTCAAGAGTAGCACCAAACAGCTCATCTCCCTTTAAAAATCCGATGACACCAGCTTCCAAATCCAGACTGTCCTCTGGTATTAATTCTGTAAAATCATCTGCTTCCATTGCTTCAGGAAGGATTGCTACGATTATATCATACGCTTCCTTTTTAGCCTCTGCATCATATGGTATCATGTTGTAAGCTTCATCATACTCAACAGTTGGGATATAAATATATTCAATATCATACTGTCTGTATTCTTCCCATTCAACAACGCTGGCTGCCAGTTCCTCATTAATGGAAATATCACTCATGACTTCATCATAATATTTGCTTGCCAATGTAATCTTTTCCTGAATTGCTGTTATTTTCTCTACATCCAGATTCATAACTGTTTTCTGATTCTCACTCAGCTCATCATAAAAGATCTGGGCATCTGCTGCTATCTCCTCTTTTTCTTCGTTTGTCAACGAGTAGCCGGCTTCTTCTGCTTTTTCTTCAAAAATGGTATACATGACAGCAGAATTCATTGTTTCTTCTTTTTCTACCACTCTAAAGGTTCTTTCTTCATCATATGCCATGTCCCAATAACTGCTGCCAAAATAGGAGCGATAAAACTCTTCATAATAATTACCAGTCTGTTCTGTCTGATAAATATAATACATCATCTCATCCATACCGACCTTTGTATTATTTATCTTTACGACTGTTTTTCCCATATTGGTTCCGCTGCAACCAGTCAGTAAAGTCATTCCTAACATAACTCCTGCCATAACCAGTACAGCTAATTTCTTCTGCATTCTCATGTAATTCCTCCTTTGCAAAAGACTACTTATCTATTTTATCTTAATTTCATTATAAGTCAAGGGAATACATCGAAAGTTCACAAAATCTAACAGTATAATAACAAAATCAAGCTTGCACGGTAACACTATGAGTGGTAACATATGTAATTATTTACATAAATAAGGACAGGTACATAATAATGATAAATGGAACAAAAAAAGAACAATTTATATATGGTGTTAAACGTGGAATCCCTATAGGCTTAGGTTACATTCCCGTTGCTTTTACTTTTGGTCTGATGGCTGTAAATGGCGGACTTCCTCTTTGGCTGACCGTTTTTATTTCACTGACTAACTTAACCAGTGCAGGACAGTTTGCAGGTACCAGCCTGATTCTGGCAAATGCAAGCTATCTGGAAGTCACTCTGACTACTTTTGTTATCAACATCCGTTATATGCTGATGTCTTTATCTCTTTCACAGAAGCTGGAACCGGAAATCACCCTGCCCCAACGTCTTGTGTTTGGTTTTGGCATCACTGACGAGGTCTTTTCCGTAGCTTCCTCGGAAGAAGGCAAATTATCCAACGCCTATATGCTTGGTCTGATTTCAACTCCAATTATCGGCTGGAGTTTTGGTACTTTACTTGGCGGTCTTATCTGTGCCGCCTTACCTGAAGCATTAAGCTCTGCCATGGGAATTGCCCTTTATGGTATGTTTATTGCTATTATCGTGCCTCCGGCAATTAAATCACGTCCTATACTTATCATTATTTTAATTGCTGTTGCGGTAACAGTAATCCTAAAATATATACCTGTATTTGCATTTATTTCTGATGGATTTCGCACCATTATTGCTACCATTATCGGTGCAGCTCTTGGTGCATACCTTTATCCTGTTGAAGAAAAGGAGGCGTAAATATTATGATTGGAAAAGCATTCATATGTGTTCTTTTAATGGCTTTGGTTACTTATCTTCCACGTGTATTGCCAATTGCTGTATTTCGCCGCGAAATCAAGTCGCCTTTTATTAAGTCCTTTTTGCACTACATACCATTTGCAGTTTTAGGTTCTCTGACTTTTCCGGATATTTTTTATTCCACCGGCAACTTGTATACTGCTATTTGTGGAACAGCCGTTGCCATTTTTCTCGCCTATAAAAACAAAGGACTTGTAGTGGTTGCCATTGGAGCTATTCTGACCGTATTTGTAACAGGGTTATTTTTTTAGTCCATAAATATTTCTATTGTCAACAAGTAAAAAACATGATACATTTAATAAGAGGTACTTATAAATATTATTAATTTATAAAATGTAACCATTGAGAATTTTACTATGTTGAAAATATCAAAGGGGAGATACCATGGACATTAATTATGAATTATACAAAGTATTTTATCATGTAGCAAAGACACTCAGTTTCTCAGAAGCTTCAAAAGAACTGTATATTTCCCAATCCGCTGTAAGCCAGTCTATTAAAACACTGGAAAAACGTCTGAATCAGGTGCTTTTTATCCGCAGCACAAAAAAGGTACAGCTTACCAAAGAGGGACTTTTACTTTTTAAACATATTGAACCTGCTGTCAATCTGATTACTAAAGGTGAAAATCAGATTGCTGAATCCAACTCACTGAAAGGCGGACAGCTCCGTATTGGTGCAAGCGACACAATCTGCCGCTACTATTTAGTGCCTTATTTGAACCGCTTTCACCAGAATTATCCAAATATACATATTAAGGTTACCAATCAGACCTCTATGGGCTGTGTCGATTTACTGGAAAATAATCAGGTGGATTTAATCATTACCAACTCTCCTAACACCAGACTAAATACCGTCGGTAATGTTAAAACACTTCGTTCCTTCTCCGATGTATTTATTGCTAACAGTTCTGCTTTTCCAAAACTGACAGAAGGTAATATTTCTTTAGAGCAGCTTTTAGATTACCCAATCCTTATGTTAGAAAGCCACGCTACTACCAGTGAATTTCTGCATAAATTGTTTTTAGAACACCAGCTTGACTTAGTTCCTTCCATAGAACTTAGCAGTAATGATTTATTGATTGATCTTGCAAAAATCGGCTTAGGAATTGCTTTTGTTCCAGATTACTGCATTACAGAATCAGAAAATGAACTTATCTCATTGCAACTGACTAAAGAGCTTCCTAAACGTCAGTTAGTGGCAGCCTATAATGACCAACTTCCACTTGCTAATGCAGCAGAAGAATTTTTGCAGTTGCTGTTGGAGGAATAATTAATAACTGTTTTTTGAAAAAAAGACTTGTTTTTTAGAAAGTCGTTTGTTATAATAATCATTGCTGTTGACGATTGTTAATAGCAATATGCAGTTGTGGCGGAATTGGCATACGCGCATGATTCAGGTTCATGTCCACGTACGTGGGTTCGGGTTCAAGTCCCGTCAACTGCACGAATAAAGGATAGTTCGTATTGAACTATCCTTTTTTATTTCTCTTCTGAACTTACTGTAATCCTAATGATTCTTTCATTTTTTCTAACCTGTCCCAAAACTGTGGATAAAAATCTATTTCATAATCATAAGCTGTAATGAAAAATCGCTGTAACAGGTAGAGATTTATCTGCTTTACCTGAGTTTCATCTGCTCCATTTTCAATAAATTCTTCCAATACTTTCAGAAGATTATGCCATGCCAGAATATATTTTTCATTTTCCTTAATATCATCTGTAGCAATCCAGTTCTTCACTTTTACCTTTGTCTTATTCTCCTTTGGACATTCATGAATCTGCAAAAAGTACTGAAAGCCCCCATTATCATAGAATCTGCCCAACGGAAACAATCGGCAGATTCCCGGTCTTGCCACATGAATACTACAACGCCCTTCTTCATTCAAGAAAGCACATTTTTCAGCAGGCTCTGTCATTTTAAGATTAGGTAGAATCACTCCATCCACGACATTTAATTCAATTTTATCCTGCATAAGCTGTTCAAATGCACAATTCAGATGTTTTGACAAGCGATAAACGTCCAATGGGTCTAAAATTACTGACCTGCCCATCCCCTGGCAACAGGCAGAACAACCTTCACAATCATTACAGCCGACCTTTACCATATCATTCAGACCATATAATCTGCCATCGGAAATTTCATTCATATCAATTTCACGTTTCATTTATTCTCACCTTTCTTCGTCCCGTTATAGATTTCTATTTTCACTTTTCCATAACGGACAAAGTTCTTATTCTTTTGTAACTAATACTTTACGAATATTTTCATAGGTTCTTTCCATCAGTTTTTTTAGTGTTTCTTTTTCTTCCTCTGTAAATCCCTGAAAACGCACTTCATCATAATCCTGTTTTACATATTCCAGTTCATTTTTCAAAGAACCGTATTCATCCATTATTACAATTTCCATTTCCTTCTTTTCCAAACTAAAATCAATGATTCGTTTCATAACCAGTTTTTGAATAATTCGGTTTATTGTCATTTTAGAATATCCGGTGTAATCAGCGATTTCTTTATAAGTAACCGGTCTTGAAACATTGGAAATATATGTCAGAGTCATAACATCTCTAAGTTCTAAATCATATTTTAATGCGATTGCCTCAAGATACTGCTCCAACAACTTTCTCTGATGATAATGAACAGAGAAAATATTATTCGGCATATTTTCATAGGTAACACTTCTCTCTTCTCCAAGCTTCTTGGTTCCCGGAAGGAAGGATGGTGGAACAAAGCCATCAGTTGCAGTGTCTATTAAGAAACGATATACACCTATTCTTCTTTTCTCATAATCTTCTTCCTCATAGACATGCTTATAAAAATCATTGTAATATTCAAAAACTGAGATTTTCATCTTAATGGTCTTGCTGATACTCATACCCTGCGATACAAGAGAGCCTTCTGTCTTTACATAGTAATAAACCGGTACCTGCAATGTGGCAATTTTGTCTGTATGAAGTAAATATTCCATATTAAACAAAAAGTCTTCGCACCAGCTTACATCTGTATCCATATGGATTTGATATTTTTCAATAATTTCTCTTTTATAAAGCTTATTCCAGATTACACCATAATAAAAATCTGCCGGATTTTCCATCATATATTCCGCAAATTTTTCTCTGGACATAACACCTTCTTCCTCAATATTTCCTTTGTGGGAGATTCGTTCTCCAACCACGCGATAAAAGTCAGAAATAACCATATCACAGTCATTTTCCTTCATGGTTCTGACTAAAAGCTTTGTGGCATCTACAGTAATCCAGTCATCTGAATCTAAAAACTGAATATATTTTCCAGTAGCCATCTTTATTCCCTGATTTCTTGTATCTGAAACGCCTGTATTTTCTTTATGTATTACTTTAATTCTGCCGTCTTTTGCCACATATTCATCACAGATTGCTCCTGATGAATCCTTACTTCCATCATTACATAAAATCAATTCAAAATCTGTATATTCCTGATTAATGATACTTTCAATACAACGTCTAACTACTTTTTCTGCATTGTAAACAGGTACAATGATACTTACCTCTGCCATGCCATACACTCCTTTTCTTAATTACTGAATTCTAACTCTATATCATACTATTTTTTTAATAGTAGAATGGATGCTAACTCACTAAAAACCATTTTACCACAAATTACTCTATATTGCTATTAAGGTTTATCTAAAATTTACTCAAATGACTTCTATTGACATCTTCCTGCAATACTGCTATAGTAATAACGTGCTAGGGGCGCCATGGCTGAGATATATTTTCAAAGGTAGGCATGCATATTTTGAAAATATTGTCCCTTATAACTTGAAGCGGTTAATACCGACGTAAGGAAGCGAGGTTTTTTTATGAACAACTTTTTTCAACCGGTGGTAGATGAATGGGGCACAACCACTTATCTTCCAACCACTTTAGGCTATCTTGCCTTAATTCTTATTATGGTGGCACTTCTTTCTATTGCCGCATATCTTACAGCAAAAGAAAAGCAGAGAACATTTGATACAAAGCAGTTAGTATTTTCTTCTCTTGCAATGGCTTTAGCTGTCGTAACTTCCATGATTAAACTCTATGAATTCCCATTTGGTGGTTCCGTTACATTACTTAGCATGTTCTTTATCTGTTTCATTGGCTATCTTTATGGCTTAAGAGCAGGACTTATGACAGGCTTTGCTTATGGAATTCTTCAGTTAATTCTTGGACCTTATATTTTGTTCCCATTGCAGGTTATCGTAGATTATCTGTTAGCTTTTGGAGCCTTAGGACTTTCCGGTCTGTTCTGGAAATCTAAAAACGGACTCATAAAAGGTTATATTGCCGGAGTGCTTGGACGCTACTTTTTTGCCGTTCTTTCCGGCTGGTTATTCTTTGGTGAATATGCATGGGAAGGCTGGGCACCACTGCCATATTCGCTGGTTTATAATGGTGCTTACATCTTTGCGGAAGCAGTAATTACAGTTGTACTTTTAGTTGCTGTAAAGCCACTGCAGGAAGCTTTAGTAAGAGTAAAAAAATTGAGTGTAAATTAAATTTAAGCAATGCAAATACACCCTTAATCATCATGGTTGAGGGTGTAACTTTTTTATATAGCTCCTCACATCTATTCTTTCTCTTCATATACTAATATAACTGAAAAATATAAAAGAGGAGCTTATGAGGCAAAATTGGATTATCTCTACCCAGGTAGGAACACAAAGCTCAGGAACCTTAAAGGTTATCACGGTTTCTATCCTTGGCAACCGTCCTATTGTTGGCGCGGTTGTAAAAATAGGCTACACTGGAGTTCCTGACAGTGCAGTAGCAGAAGAAATTACAGACCGAAATGGACAGACCCCTGAAATCACGTTAAATGCACCTTCTATTGATTACAGTATGGAACCGTCCGTTAACCAGCCTTATTCCCAATATACCATTTTAGTAACTGCTGCCGGCTATGAACCAGTCGAAGTAGATGGTGCTCAGATACTTCCAGATACCCTGGCGATACAGAATATTGAAATGATTCCTACCAAAGATTCTTTAGGAAATGGCAATACTGCTGAACTTTTTGTCATTCCTTCCAACACCTTATATGGTGACTATCCACCTAAAATCGCAGAAAATGAAATTAAAACTCCAGAAGAATCCGGAGAAATTGTATTAAGCCGTGTTGTTATTCCTGAATACATCATTGTCCATGACGGACCGCCGAGTGACAGTTCTGCCAATGACTACTATGTAAAATACAAGGATTACATCAAGAATGTCGCTTCCAGTGAAATATATGCAACATGGCCTGAAGCAGCTATCTATGCCAATGTACTGGCAATCCAGTCTTTTACTTTGAACAGAGTTTATACAGAATGGTA
>CAYTGQ010000081.1:0-10172 GCA_964437345.1 uncultured Lachnoclostridium sp.
AGATAGATAAGATTACCCATGTTGTAAATACCAATGCAGAAATCTCTGAGAGTAGTAAACAAATATCAACCAATATGGCGGATATTACAGAAAGATTGCTTAATATTGTAGGGCAATAGAAACAAAAAACGTTAAAAATGAGGGTAGTAGTAAAATAGATTCCATTCCCATTATAGAGTAAATTGGGAAAAATAGTAGAAGGATGGTCGTGAGGCCATCCTTTAACTTTTATTAGTGCTATTGTTTTCCTTTTGTGATACTCTTTATAGAAATAAAAAGCGAATGGGGAGATTTATGAAGGAACCCTAGAAATGCAATCTCCTTCGAATCGAATTACGAAGTCTTTTTCTGGATAGTATCACTGCCAGTGCTACACAGACGATAACGCATATAGTTGCAATGATAGTAGACCAGGTAAGGCTGATTGCACCATGAAAATATTGGTCAACAATTATTTCAATTCCAGTACACAATATACCGATTGAAACAAAGAAGTAGAATGAAGTTGCCAAAAATGAAGAAGAAAGATTCTTATACAATGCCCAGAATATTTCAACCAAAATAGTGACCAATACTACAATAGGAACTCCTATACCCAAGAACCAATTATCAGTCTCTGTTAAAAAGGTAATCATATACAGATAAACTCCGGTTATAAAACCATCAAACAGAAAAGATATATACATTGGAAGCTTGGTGTAGATTAAAAATGGAATAGAATATACCCATAATAATATACAGATTCCAATGATAGGAATAGACCAGCGGCTGCCTGTAAATACAAGAAGATTTAACAGACCGCAGGCGATACAGGTTGATATTAATACGGTAGATAATAATATTGACCAGTCAGAGGTAGATACTGTGTCTACGGTACCTTTATTCTGTGCAAATGGTGGAATTGCTGCATGTTGCTTTTGAATACCATTCAAATTGATGACTGGAGTATTACATAATGGGCAGAAAGCAAGAGATTCTTCTAATTCCACACCACAATTAACGCAATAAGACATTATAAGTTTACCTCCATTTCCTGATTGAATTTTCGGTTAGTTTCTATTTTGACATGAATTCCATCCTGTACCAGTTTGCGGAAGAAATAGCGTTCTACATCGGCTTCAACAATACTGCTGGCGAAGTTGATAGTCAAAGTATCACCAAAGCTTGCAATGGCACAGTTAGTACGGGAAGAAAAAGGCTGTCCCATATATACATCAAAACGTTCAATGAATGGTGCCATGTCAGCAGGTACTTTTAGTACACCAAGATTAGTAAGGCCCGCAGATGAGTTTTTATCCTGAATTTTGGTATAAAAGGTTTTTACAAAGAAGTCCTTAATGAATAAAGGAACAATTCGGACAAATGGGTTCTGCTGAAGAGCCAAATTACTTGTTATATCACCACGAAGGAATTTGTCATTGATATAATATCGCATATAATGATGGGTCTGGGTTACAATTTCTTCAAAGGCATAGTTACCAAGTCTTGGATCAATTCCCGGGTAAATCATTGTAATGAAATTACGCAAAGTTTTGGAAGGGAAAAACTGGCGTAAATTGATTGGCATAGCCAGTTTGACTGGTTTTAATCTTAATGGTTTGTCTGCTTTTTGCTTTTCTAAAAGAGCATAAAGTAAAACTGCATTAAGATATTCAGTGATTGTACAATTGTAACGCTTAGCCACTGCCTTTATCTCGGGAACAGGAATGATTCCATTAATAATATTTAAGGTATAAAATGGCTCTTTTGTTCCTCTGACACGATAAGCCTTATCTCTTCTTACCGGAGGGCAGACATCTGCATTAGCATAACGTTTGTATGCATCTTCCCATTCTTCAGGATCAGGTTCTTCGTTTACATCCATGACAAAGTAGCCATTGGAGATTTCGTGACCTAAAAGTCGTAAATAAACGGCTGTAATAGTATTTAATACACACATGGCACCAAGACCATCGCCCAGACTGTGATGTACTTCTAAAGCAATGCGGCAGTTGTGATAATAAACACGGATTAAATAGTCGTTATTGGAACGGAAAGGCATTGGCATACAGAAATTCCTGATATCTGGTTGCACAAATGGTCCGGGTTTGTTATTTGGTTCCAGATAACGCCAGAACAAACCTTTATGAATTGCGGTTTTATAGGTTGGAAAACGCTTTAATGCAATATCTACGGCCTGTTGCAGGATATCCGGCTGAATTGGTTTCTTTAAAATAACAGAAAGGCGGTAAACAGAGGAAAAATCCTTTCGCTGCAAGGTTGGATAAACAATTGCAGAAAGGTCCAACTGATACCAATCTTTTTTATTATGTTTGGGTAATTTAATCGTATTTGTTTTTGCTTTGGACATAATAAAAACACCTTTCAAATCTTTACAAAAAATTTATATTCTTCCTCATTATACGACAGATTGGAATGAACTGCAAGAAAGGAATAAAAGGAATAAAAAGAAAGTCCTTTGACTGGTAATAAAAATATGATATAATCTTTTGAAAAATGGGATTTTAGTTACATTTGTGATATATAACGTAATGATTACTTGGAAATAAAAAGGAGATAACAGTGCAATGCAGATTAGAAAAACAGAAGAAAAAGATATTAGCCGGATTATGCCTATAATCAGACAGGCACAGGAATATATGCGTATGCAGGGAATTGACCAGTGGCAGAATGGTTATCCGTCAGAGGAAGTTTTTCAAAAGGATATTTCTGATGAAATGTCGTATGTAGTGGAGGAAGGAGAAAGAATTATAGGAACCTTTGCCTTTGCCGTAATGGAAGAACCTACTTATAACAAAATATACAGAGGGGAATGGATGGGTTCAGAAGTTTATGGTGTTATTCACAGAGTTGCAGTGGACAATGAAGTAAAAGGTATGGGAATTGGTGGAAAAATAATAGAATATGTAGCTTCAAAGTGCAAAAAACAGCAAATAAATACCATACGTATTGATACACACAGAGATAACCAGTCCATGCAGAAAATGCTGGTTAAAAACGGTTTTGAAAAAAGGGGAATTATTTATCTTAAAGATGGGGCAGAGAGAATTGCTTTTGAAAAATTATGGAATTAATATGTGAAGAAGCCTGTGCTAAAAACACAGGCTTTATTAAATGTTTTATTTACTTTTTTTGAAAAATACAAAACGGTCTCTTCCGGTCTTTTTTGCCTCATAAAGAGCAGTGTCCGCATCATTATATAAGCTGGTAAAAGAATCAGAGTAATCCTGAATAAGACGAATTCCTACGCTGGCAGATATTCTGCAGGCATGATTTTCAATACGCATATTGCGAATCTGGAATAAAAGTGAATTGAAGCGGCCTTCTACAATCTGTCTTGCTGTTTCAGGGTCTTTATGAATGTTATAAATAAAGATAATAAATTCGTCTCCACCTAAACGGCCAACAATATCATTTTCACGGAAATTTTGTTTTAAAAGCGCCCCTATTTTGGATAAAACGATATCGCCAACTACATGACCATAAGTGTCGTTTACTTCTTTGAAGTAATCCAAATCCATAAGAATGAGCGCACATGCAGCATTGGAATCGTTACATGTCAGCTTTTCACGGATATGCTTTTCAACAGCGCGACGATTGAATATCTGTGTCAATTCATCAATTTCAGAAAGAGTTTCTAATTCTTTATTCTGACGGATGATTTCTGCCTGTTCCTGAAGAATTTCTTCTAGTTGAACTTTAGCAACTAAGCTGTTATAGTAATTTTCTTTACGAATCTTGTTATTTTGCTCGTTGATATAGTAATATTCAGCTATCGCATTCTGCCATTGGTCTTTTTCTTCCATAATGGAGTAATATTCAATGACAACTTCCTGATAGCGAAGATGGAAGTTTACATCATCCATGGCATCTACAATAGTCTTTAATATCTGGATATAGCGTTCGCCAATTTCTCGGTCACGAAGCTGATAAATAACACTGCGGATTCGAAACAGAGCCGTAAATGTATGGGAATATTCATAGTGATTTAAAACATTATCTAATAAGATATGTATGAGTTCTTTGGTTTTTTCATAGTTCTTCTGTTTAAAATAGAAAAGAATCTCATTGGAAATTAAAATACCATTGAGAATTTCACTGTCTTCATCATTAAGCCAACTGGATATTTCATTAATTGCCTGTTTGGCTTCTTTTTCTTTTCCAAGCAAAAGATTACATTCTATAATATTCATGGCAATGATAGCATAAACTTCATCCTTTTCCATGCCAAGTTCGTCGCGGGAATTTTTGGCTTTTTTGAAATAGAGGAGGGCCTCTTCATAAACACCCAAGTTATGGAACATATCACCAATATTATTAAGAATACGGCTGACAAAATCATTGTTATGAGATTTTTTTGCAGCATAAAGTCCTTTTAAGTAGTAGTCCAGTGCTAAAAATTGTTCTGTCATAGCTACATACATAATACCAATTAAATTACAGCTGCTTATATAATAATCAGTATACTGATTACAGGTACTTAACTCATTGCACATAGATGCATTGCTGAGACATTGGGCAGTATTACCACGCTGATAATAAGAGAGCGCAAGAAAATAATATGCTACCGTAGCACCATAGGAATCATTTGCTTTCTGGGAAATTGACAATAATTTAGTCGCAAGGATTTCAATCTCAGAAGCAGATACAATATTATGTTTGGACTGTTCCAGCTGTTCAATAAGCATCTGATTTTCTATGTTCATATTGAAAACTCCTATTTCAAATTAATAAATATCAATGCTATTTTATCATATTTGATTTTCATTTCCAAGAAAAAAAGTATTTTAAGGAAAAAAGTATTTTTTTGTAAAAAACTGTGCTATACTTATTTTGCGTATATACTTTAAAAAGATGTAAAGGGGAAGCTTTATGTTTAATATATTATTGGGTATTCAGATTCTCGTCATAATTGGAAGTTTTGCCGGATTTATAGTGCTTTTGAGGACACGTCCATCGAAGGTACAGGTGTTGATGTTAGCTACAAATGTATGTGTATATTTACAATGTCTTGGTTATTTTCTGGAGATGACCAGTAAGACTTTTGAAGGGGCAAAAATAGCAATTTGCATGGAATATTCAGGAGGTGTTTTCCTGAATCTTTTCTACGTTCTTTTTATGTTTGAATATTGTAAAATTCCCGTACCAATATGGCTGAAAAATATTTCTTTTGGTTACAGCACGTTTGTATACCTAAATATTTTGACAGCACCTCAGAATACCTTGTACTATTCCAGTATGGAGTTTGTAGAAGAAGGTCTTTTCCCACACATGGAGCTGGGACATGGACCATTGTACCTTATTAATATTGCAATTATTATGATAACAACACTGGCAGGTTTTATTGCACCTGTTTATTCGTTTTTTAAAAAAGGTCAGGAAAGTAACAGAAAAAGACTTAGTGTATTGATTTTTGCCAGTTTTGTTCCAATTTTTGGATACATAATAGGTATTGCCAAGGATACATATGGATATTATGATCCAGTACCGGCAACAGCAGCTTGTGCTTGTATTATTATTACAGTAGCTGTATTAAAGGGAGGTCTTTTTGATGTAGTAGGTTCTGCTCATGAACACATTCTTGGTGCATTGGAAGATGCATTTATTGTTGTAGATGAGAATTATAATCTTATGGAAGCCAATGCTTCTGCAAAGAAATTATTTCCAAATTTGAGTAATATTCAAATCGGATTGCGTATTCCAAAGCAGATGAAAGAATATTTTATGATGGAAAATGGTGAAGACAACATGAAGATTGGTGGAAAATATTATAATCTTCATGTTCAGGAAGTATACAATAAAGAAGTTTTAATTGGTTATGCTGCTATTTGGTTTGATGTTACAGAAAATAAGAAACATTACGATGAAATGAAGGAGTTAAAAATTCAGGCGGATATTGCCAATAAGGAAAAGAGTAACTTCCTTGCCAGAATGAGTCATGAGATTCGTACTCCAATGAATGCGATTATTGGATATTCGGAATTGATTTTACAGGAAGATACAGAAGAAAAGGTAGAAAATTATGCTTTAGATATTAAGTCTGCTTCCAACAACCTGCTCTCTATTATCAATGCAATTCTGGATATTTCCAAAATTGAGTCAGGTAAACTGGAAATTGTAGATGCAAGCTATTTTACACAGTCACTAATATATGACATTATGAGTGTTATACTGATTCCAATCCGTAAAAAAGGGTTAAAGTTTATTAATGACATAGATACTAATATTCCTATGCAGCTTTACGGTGATAATCTGCGAATTCGTCAGGTTATGATTAACCTTTTAAATAATGCGGTAAAGTTTACAGAAAAAGGTTCTATAACATTCAGTCTTCATAGCGAAGGGGTACGAGATGACTATATCAGCCTTATCTGGAAAATAAGTGATACAGGTAAAGGAATCAAAAAGCAGGATATTGAAAAAATCTTCGGTCAGTTTGAACAGGTAGATAAGAAGAGTAATTATGCTGTTGAAGGAACAGGGCTGGGGTTGTCTATTTCCAAGTCATTGGTGGAAGCAATGGGTGGAAGTATTGAGGTTGAAAGTGAGTATGGAAAAGGAACAACCTTTATTGTTCGATTAAAACAAAAAATTGTTGATTCAAAGCCAATTGAGATTATTTCAATTGATGGATTAATGAAAGAGGGCAGAGTAAAGGAAAAGATTGCCTTTATCGCGCCTTTGGCAAAAGTGTTGGTTGTTGATGATAATCCAGTTAACTTAGATGTAATCAGAGGATATCTCAAACATTATAAGATTATTCCAGATTTGGCAGAGAGTGGAAGAGAAGCGGTAGAACTGATACAGCGTAACAGCTATGATGTTGTATTTATGGATCAGATGATGCCGGATATGGATGGAGTGGAGACTACAGATTTAATCAGAAAAATGGGCTTCACAGAAGATAAATTGACCATAGTTGCACTTACAGCTAATGCAATTAGTGGGACAAAAGAATATCTGTTGCAGAGGGGATTCAATGATTATGCATCTAAGCCAATCAGTATTAAGACATTGGAAGAACTGATATTAAAATATCTTCCGGCAGCTTATATTGAATATCAGACAGTGGCAGCAGAGAGAGCAGTCAGATATGGAATTGGTAAGATGCCAACAGATGTTTATCGGGAAGAAATGTCCATTGAAGGAATTGATATGAAAGAAGGACTGGCTCTTTGTGGAGACAGTATGAATACTTATATTGAAGTGTTAAAAGCAATTTCCCAGTATGGGGAAGAAAAAATAGAACTGATGAAGAAGTGCATTGAAGAAAAGGACTATGAAAGATATGTAATTGAGGCACATGCCCTAAAAAGCAATGCCGCCAGCATTGGAGCAAAGGAAGTATCGCAGATGGCAAAAGACCAGGAAATGGCTGGTAAGGAAGGCAGATATGAAGAAATTGATGCCAAGGGAATGGTGCTTCTCTCTGCTTATGCAGATATGCTGAAAGCAATTGATGCATTTTTAGCACAGACAGAAGCTGGCAAACAATAAAATGGGATTTAATGAAAGGAATAAAAATGAAGATTGTATTAGCTTCAGGTTCTCCAAGAAGAAGGGAATTATTAGACCAGATTGGAGCAGAATATGAGGTAAGACCAAGTAAAGCCGATGAAACGATAAACGGAACCGTTCCGGCAGAAATCGTAAAAGAACTGGCACTTAGAAAAGGCAGAGAAGTGGCGGAGCATTACGAGGAAGACGTTGTAATTCTTAGTGCAGACACAGTGGTTGCCAATGAAGGGCAAATTCTTGGAAAGCCAAAAGATGATGATGATGCCATGGAGATGATAGGTAATCTTCAGGGAAAAAGTCATGAGGTTTATACAGGAGTTGCAATTCTGATTAAGAGACAAAAGGATACCGCAACAAATTCCTGCCAGGAAAAGGAGATTGTCTTTGCAGTAGAAACTAAGGTAAAAGTAACATCTATGTCAGAAGAGGATATCAAAGGCTATCTGAGAACTGGTGAGCATAGGGATAAAGCCGGAGCTTATGCAATTCAGGGTAAGTTTGCACCTTACATTGAGGGAATTGAAGGGGACTACTACAATGTAGTTGGTTTCCCAATTTCACGAATCTGCAAGGAACTGGCTAAAGAGGGAATTAATATAATTGGCTATTAATTCGAGGAAAAATGTGCAGCTATGAAAAATGCTGAATAAAGGACTAGGAAGATAGAATGAACAGAAATTATCAGTTAGAGCTTGATAAAATTATTAAAAAGAATCAGGAGGAAGGCATAGTGCCTTCCTTATTTCTGCATAGCTGCTGTGCACCGTGTAGCAGCTATTGTCTTGAATATCTGACAGAGTATTTTGAGATTACAATATTTTATTTTAATCCCAATATTTCGCCTGCCACAGAGTATGAAAAAAGAGTGGAAGAGCAGAAGAGACTAATTGCAGCTCTCAACGAAAGGGTAAAACATAAAATTACTTTTATAGAAGGAGAATATAAGCCGGAGAATTTTTATAATATGGCAAAGGGCATGGAAGAACTTTCAGAAGGTGGAGAACGCTGCTTTAAATGTTATGAATTGCGTTTAAGAGAGGCGGCAATTCTTGCGAAAGAGAAAGGCTTTGATTATTTTACAACGACATTATCTATCAGCCCTCATAAAAATGCCCAGAAGTTAAATGAAATTGGCGAAAAGCTTGGTGAGGAGTATGGAATAGCTCATTTACCTTCTGATTTTAAGAAAAAGAATGGATATAAGCGTTCTGTAGAATTGTCTAAGGAATATGGTCTGTATCGTCAGGATTATTGTGGTTGTGTGTTTTCAAAAAGGGAATATTTGGAACGAGAAGCACATAGATAAGCTTATAGCAGAGTTTCGGGGGATATTTTTTTAATAAGGAGGAAATAGACCATGCTATTTTGCTATGTTTACAGTGTATTTATGGAGATTTTATTGATAAAATAATCCCATAAGTAATAAATAAAATTAATAAAAAAATAGGGAGGATTTTTATGTATCAGATTAAAAATTTTACGGATAATGATGACATCAGAGTATTAGAGGAACTTGGACCATTTAAAGTAGTAGAATATATCCGTGATTTGAGTGTAACACCATCTAACGCTATGCTTGCATATTACTGCAATGAAATGAATGTTCGTAAACGTCAGGTAATTTGTGATTTGAGCAAATCTAACATTACTTTACAGGCAGGAGCTATGCAGTGGACGGTTGGTAATGTAAATGCAACGACTGGAGTAAAAGGTGTAGGCGATTTGTTTGGTAAAGCACTGAGAGGAAGCGTTACAGGTGAATCAGCAATTAAACCAGAATACACAGGGAATGGAACATTAGTATTAGAACCAACCTATAAACATATTTTGCTGATTGATGTAGCAGACTGGGGCGGCTCAATCGTATTAGATGATGGACTTTTCCTTGCATGTGATGGCAGCCTGCAGCATAAAGCAGTGCCACGTTCTAACCTTTCTTCCGCAGTAGCAGGTGGCGAAGGATTATTTAATCTTGGTATTACAGGAAATGGAATCCTTTGTCTGGAGTCCTTCTCACCAAAAGAAGAATTAATTGAAATTAGTTTAGAAAATGATGTATTAAAAGTAGATGGAAATATGGCAATTGCATGGAGCGGAAGTCTTGATTTTACAGTAGAACGTTCCGGTAAATCCTTAGTAGGCTCTGCTGCATCCGGTGAAGGACTTGTAAATGTTTATCGTGGTACAGGTAAAGTGTTGATGGCACCTGTGATGAAGGGGATTGTGTAAGGGTTATAGGTTGTTGAAGTAGTTAAAGGTATTGGAAATTTAGGTATTGAAGATTTCCAATACCTTTTCTATTCGTTGAAGCAAGTTCTAGCAATAAAATTCATCTGGATTCAAATTATTGCCTAGCCCTACTTATCCCAATATTCTTGTTTTTAAGTAGGAGTGTTTATTTCTAGGCAGTCCTACTTGTATTGTTTTTTCACGTTTCTAGTAGGATGTTTCTTGGAATGGTAACCCTACTTATACTTTGCTTTATATTTTCTAGTAGGATTTTTTTTATGAATTCAAGTCAGTTTTGAGAGAAAAACAAAAAAAGATACCAACTTTATATGTGGTTTTTGTGTTCCAGTAGGGTATTCACGATTTTTTTGACCCGATTTATTTTTATTAGTTTACTAATAAGTAGGGGTATCACATAATTTTAT
>CAYTGQ010000082.1:0-10078 GCA_964437345.1 uncultured Lachnoclostridium sp.
AAGATAACGGCCCATTATGTGATGTGCAAAATACGGAAACTCAAGTTAACTTACTTATTGTATTTGCTGCTCTTACTCTTTGCAATCGCTTTCATTTTTTCTAAATCAGCAATTAACTCTTTAGAATATGCCTGTGCTTCATCGGAATATTTCCTAGCTGTTGTATAATCTCCATCCAGGATTGCTTTCTTTACATCATTTCCATAGCCATGAAGCTTTTTATGTTTTTCTTCTACTTTAATCCAGATTTCACGAATCTCTGGTGTCTTTGGTGTCATGGAGTAATAGAAGTGTCCGAATCCACATTTCTTGGCATCTAACTGCACTGGTATGAAAGTACGTTCATTAATCATTCTTTCCAGATTCGCAAGCCATGCCTTATGTGCAGCAATGGCTGTATCCATATATTTCATGAATTCAGAGAATTCCATACGGAAGAATGCATCATCTGTCATATCTCCCATCTGTTTTGCCGCTTCATCAAGAACCTTTTCAATGTTAACGACAGGTTTTACTGCATCCTTCAGATTCTTGCTGATAACACGAAGCTCTTTTGTATCTGTATCTAAGTGATGACACTGTTCTTTAATGTTAATTGCCTGTGTTTCCATTTCTGCCATGGAGCTGCTGATTTCTTCACTTACCGCTGCCAAAGAACTGATAGAATCATTCACTTTTGCTACATGTCTCTGGTTTTCATCGTTAATTGCCCACACATTCTGAATCTTCTCTGTTACAGTTCCCAAATCATTGATTGTCTGTGTTACACTTTTGCTACTTTGTTCAGAAGCATCCTGAATACGCTTTACAAACTGGTCCATATTGGCTGTCATTCTCTGTGTTTCTTCTGCCAGCTGACGAATCTCTTCTGCTACAACTGCAAAGCCTCTTCCTGCTTCTCCTGCTCTGGCTGCCTCAATAGAAGCATTTAAAGCCAAAAGATTAGTCTGGGAAGAAATTGCATTGATACCGGAAATTGCCTCATTCATATGCTTAATTACTTCAAGCAGTGTATCCATATCCTTCTGCATTTGTCTGGATTCGCGAATTGTTTCTCTGGAAAGATCACGGATAGCAGATAACTCTTTCTGTCCTTCTTCAATCTTTTTATGTACTTCATCAGTATCTTCTGATGCCTGAATAATTGTTCTTGTCAAATCTTCATGCTGCTCATTTACCTGTCCTGCTACATTAGAAGATTCTGCTGCTGCATCTTTAATAATTTCCGTAGCACTGGCTACATCTTCAGAAATGCGAACCATACCATCTGTGTGATGATTTAAAGTCAAATCCAAAGAACTAATCTGCATAACCGCCTGAATATCTTTGTCCATAACAACTTCGAACTGTTCTCTACCCTTTGATAAACGTTTATAAATATTCATCAGTTTTGGATTTTTAGAATAATCAGTCTTCTTTAATTCTGCTATAGAATCAATTAATATATCTGTTTCTTTGCCTTTTCCAAATGCCAACATATAGCCCGCTCCTTCTCACTGTAATTTAATAATTGTCTAAACTGTAATAAGCTGACAACACTTATATTTATCTTACCATAATTCTACCATTTTTTCCAATATAAACCTTATATTCTAAGAAAAATTGCGAAAAAGATTGCGGGTATAAAAATTTTACCCGCAATCATATTATCGCTTTATTACAGCTTATTTCTTAAATGTAATTCTTCCTTCACCATATAAATCCTTATACTGGTCACCAATTTTTCCACCTAAATAATCTGTAATATATGTAGTTAAAATTTCACTATCTACCGCAATATCATCTACGATAACCTTGCTGCCTTCAAACATAGTAAATCCATCGCCACACTGTTTTAATGTATAGTTAATACCAGCCAATGTGTATGTTTTCTTTAAATCAAGCTTTTCATATTTACCTGTTTCTTTATTAAGAACTTTGATATTGCTTACACGATATTTACCATCTACTCCAAGGAACATTCCCTTATCATCTGTCTTTACAGAAGATTCAATAGAACCATTAATTGTATATTTTAATCCGGATACATGTAAGAATCCACCACTTTCCTCCGGATAATTCTTTGCACCATGTTCTAATGCATCTTTAATCTGCTGACCTGTTACTTCAACTACACAACCCATGTTACCGTATGGATATACTGTAAGAATATTATCATAGGTAATATCACCCTTTGCAATGTCAGCACGGATACCGCCACCATTCATGATACCGATATCAGCATTTAATACTGTACGGAAAGCATCTGCGGAGAAGTTTCCTAAGTTTGTTTCAGAGTTACGGATAATACGGTCACCAGTTTCAAGATTCTTTGTAATCATATCTACTGTAGTTGTACCAATAACCTTTGATGTTAAAGCGTCTTTTTCTGCATTTTTCTTTTCAACAAAAGCAGCTACTTCTTCATCTACTTTTGTGTATTCTTCTAAAGAAATTAATTCTGTTGTAATTTCGCCTTCTTCTGAAATTACAAGCTTACCAATGTTTTCAAATTTAGAACCTGTCTGGGAAACAATAACCTCTTCCCCTTTTTTATTTATAACGATATCTGATTCAAATGTACTATGAGAATGTCCATCTAACATAACATCAATACCATATGTATTTTCAATTACACTTGTGGATTTCCACTGTTCTGTTGTTCCATCTGTTCCTAAGTGTGCCATAGCTACTACATAATCAGCACCTTTTTTATTCTTAGCATAATTTACTACTTTTTGAACACGTTTGTATAACGCTTCACCAGTTTCATCATTACAGAAATCATAGATATATTCACCTTTTTTATTCTGGAAGAATGTTGGTGTAGACTTAGTAATGGATTCTGGTGTTGTAATTCCTACGAATGCAACTTTTACATCACCATATTTTTTGATTGTAAAAGATGCGTACACAGGTTCATCGTATCTCAAATCCATAAAGTTACAGCTAACGACTTTTGCGCTTAATTTGTTCATTAAATCATGTAACTGATCCATACCATAGTCAAATTCATGGTTTCCAAGAGTTACGATATCGTAACCAACTTCATTCATAATATCAACCAGATACTCCCCATCTGATACAACACCGATTGTTGCCCCCTGAATAAAGTCCCCATTGGATACTAATGTTACATAATCTGTTTTTGCTTCCATTTCATCTTTTAATGCAGCAATATTAGCATAGCCATCTACTGCACAATGAACATCGTTATCATAAAGAACGACAATGTCCCCACTTTCCACATCTTCAGCAGGTGATACAACTTTCGCATCCTCTGCCATAGCTGTGATAGCTGGTGTTCCAGCCATTCCAATCACTAATGCAAATACAAGCATCAATGAAAGAAATTTTTGTAACTTTTCTGATAATTTCATAACTTTTTTCTCCTCTCTTAATTTAAGAAATCGCAGATAATTCTTTTGTCATCTGCCATCAGAATTTTTGCATTTTCATCTTATCACGTTTATTGGAATTTCTCAACTATAAATTTCACTTTTTGCGAAGTTTTTTAGTCAATTTTACACTATTTTACTTTAAACCACAAAAGTACTTCGTCATTGTGCATAAATTTCTTTTCTTTTTTACAGCATTTTTACCATTTTTACCGTCCCAATATATTATTCCCAAATATTACTTTATATCAATACATTCTTAGAGTTTCCCTAACATAAGAACAAAGGGTTTCGCTTGCGAAACTCTCCTCGTAAAGTAAAAAAGCTGCCATGCTTACACAACATAACAGCTTTTATCCTTTGTTCACTTATTCATTTAATATTAGTTCTACCGGACAATGGTCAGACCCCATAATCTCTGTATGAATATCTGCTCCTGCAAGCCTGTCTTTCATACTGTCTGATACGCAAAAATAATCAATTCTCCAACCGGCATTCTTTTCTCTCGCCTTAAAACGATACGACCACCATGAATAAATCTCCTCTTTATCTGGATAAAAATATCGATAGGTGTCAATAAAGCCTGCCTCCAGAAGCTTGCCGAACTTCTCTCTTTCTTCATCAGTAAATCCGGCATTCTTGTGATTGGTTTTAGGATTTTTTAAATCGATTTCATTATGGGCCACATTTAAATCTCCACAAAATACTACCGGTTTCTTCTCTTCCAGCTTTTTCAGATAGGCCAAAAATGCTTCTTCCCATTCCATACGGTAAGGAAGTCTTGCCAGTTCATTCTGGGAATTTGGTGTATATACCGTTACCATATAAAAATTCTGAAGTTCAAGAGTAATCACTCTTCCCTCCTGGTCATGCTCTTCGATTCCAATTCCATAGGTTACAGACAAAGGCTTTTCTTTTGTAAATATTGCTGTCCCTGAATATCCTTTCTTCTTGGCATAATTCCAATATTGATGATATCCGGGCAGTTCCAGTTCAATCTGTCCTTCCTGCAATTTTGTCTCCTGCAAACAAAAAATATCTGCATCCACCTTATTGAAATATTCTAAAAATCCTTTTTGTACACAGGCACGCAACCCATTTACATTCCATGATATAAGCTTCATTTTCACGTCTCCTAAGATTTCTACTCTGTCTCTGTATTTTCTTCTGCTATTATAAATAAAGCAGTTTCCATCTTGTATGCACCATCTACACTCGTAATAATATAAGTAATCTGATAGCCATTCTCATATGGTGTAATAACAACTACCATTTTACCACTTACATCAGCACCATCTTCATATGCTTTTACACCCTCACGTGCAAAGTTCTGGTCAACTATCTGGTCTGCCAAAATCACTCTGTCTTTTACCCCAATAATTCCAAAACCTGTAGCAATTGTATAAATAGCTTCCACTTCTGTTACATTTCCTGCATAATCAGAAATCTTATACTGTACTTTATAAATGTCAGTTCCCTGTGATTCTGTTGTCACTTCAATATCCGAAACAGTAAGTGAATTCAGATTATCTGATACTGATACATTAGCTAGCAGGTTTTCCCTGGTCAGCTGCTCTTTGGACTGTAACATACCATCTTCTACTCCTGTGATAACCGGAGCTTCTGTATCATAATAAATCTTTGCCGAAGCTTTAACTGATTTTCCATTAGATGCCTCATAAGAATATGTAACCTTATATTTTTTCAATGTTTCTGCTTCACTAATGGTTTTCCATTTCAAGACAATATCATCTTTATCAATCTCTTTATCATGCCATGTTACAGTTACATTTTCCAATGCATCATGTTCATCCGGCTCTGTATTCAGATAAATATTTTCTACTCCAGAAATTTCAGGAACCTCATTATCTACTACAGTGTAAATAACCTCCTCCTGAATTGTCTTATTAAGCCTATCTTTTACACTATAGGTAATATAATATTTTCCTGTCTTTTTACTATTGACTTTCTTTACTGTTTTATTCTTATATTTGATTGTAATTGTAATTTCATCTGTAATATCCTCACCAGTAGAGGAAACTGCTGTTACACCTTTAGTCAGATTTACCTTTTTCCCATAATCAATTGTTTTATTTTTGACACCACTAATAACCGGTTTTGCAGTAGTATAAGGATTTCCTTTACTCCAGATATCTGTAGGATCATACCCCATCAGACTCTTTTCGCTGACCTTAATTCCTTCTGGTTTTCCAAGAGGTCCCGGATTAGAAGAATCGTAAATAGTAACTGTAGTTCCAATTGGGCAATTGTCATAAATCCATTTTGCATCTGCCACATTTAAACGGACACAGCCATGAGAACACATGGTTCCAAGCTTGTTGAACTGTTCATTGGACAGTGTTGAAGGGTCTTTTTCATAATACCATACGGAATGAAATAAGATCCCACCTGTAATTCGTGTGCTATACTGTCCCCACACATCATCCATCAGTAATCTCCAGCGATATTTTTCCGGTGTTTTAAATGTTCCAAGAGGAGTGTCATATCCCGGAGAACAAAGCATTGCTTTTACCGGAACAGTGTATTTGCCATTGGAATCCTTTTCATAAACAGTAACCGTACACATTTTCCTGTTTACTTTAATTAAATACGGATAACTGGTTGCAGCTTGTACATTTTCGCTGTTTTTTAAAGAGACACCCGTCAGTAAAACTGTCAGTGTCAGTATTGTCAGTACCAAATGGTGTAGCCGTTTTTTCATGCTATTTTTCATTGTCAAGCTCCTGTCAAATTATAACTTATAGTCTAAAAAATATGGAAGCTATGCCTACTATCATTGGCAATAGCACCTGTATCATTATGTATATAAAAATAATTGTAAGAATTTTATTTTTTTTCTTTTTCAGCTTTTTATCACTTGCATTCTGCTGACGTACTTCTCCTAATTTCTCATTTCTCTGGTGTTCTCTTCTGCGTTGCTCAATCTGACGCATTTTCTCTGCACGTTTCTGTTCCTTTTGTCTTTCTACGCTGGCGCTGGTACTTGTAGTCATGTTGTAATTAGAACGCACTTTGCCAGTTGCATTTTCCCTGCTGTGATCATGATTATCACACTGGTTTACAATTGTACTTTCCTGACCATAACCATTCAGGTTATAGATTCTATCCCAATAAGCTGGTTCTTTTATATAGACTTTACAATTTGTGCAAAAATGCGCATATTTCATTCTCTTATCACAAATCGGACAAACTCTTACTGACATCTTCTGTATCTCCCTTCCTAAATAAGGCTGATTAATCCTTATTGTACACCGAAAACATAAAATATACAATCTTTTCCTGGGAAACTCACTATATTTTCATCGACAGAAAAAGGCAGGGAAATCCCTACCTTATATTCTGTAAAATCGCTATAAAAATCAACAGCATACCAGAAAAAATCCCGCAGAATTTCTGGCTTTTCCCCGCAAAATTCATAGTTTTTTCTCCAGCCCATTCCCCTATCATCAAAAACATCGGCTGACTGATTCCTACCATTATTGGAAGTCCAATACTATTAATTCCCAATGCCGCCACTGCAATACCGGTACTTAGCGAATCTATGGAAAGCCCAATTCCAAGTAATATAGCTTCCCATGGTTCAATCGTAGAAGAAGCATCCATATCACAAAATGCTTCCCCTTCTTCGCAAAGTCCTTTTCTGATAAAAACAATACCAATCAGACACAAAAATGCAGTTCCAATAATTCGCATTACATCTTCCGGAAAATATTCAATTATCCGGTTTCCCATTACTATTGCAGTAAATGACACTCCTGCTGCCATCAGACCTACTATCATTTTAGCAAATGGCGCTATCTTTACTCCTTTCAGCCGATAAGACATACCAATTCCTAATGCATCTATACTTAATGAAATGGATAAAATCCATATTTTTAATAACATCTGTCTATTCCCTTTTATTTTTAAACTATGCATCAATTTTATGGTTGTGTATTTTTTCCATTCCAGCCTGCATATATTTAGATGATAAGGGAAAGGAGAACACATATGACCTATCATAATCTTTCAATCGAAGATGCTCTTAAAGAATTGCATACAGATAAAGATACCGGTCTTTCCACAAAGGAGGCTCTAAAACGTCAAAAACTCCATGGTTATAATCAGTTGGAATCTCCAAAGAAGAAGTCATTGCTTATGCGCTTTTTTAATCAGTTTGCAGATTTTATGATTATCATTTTAATCTTTGCAGCCTGTATTTCCTTTTTAGTTTCTTATATGAATGGCGAAGCTGATTATATCGATCCAATTATTATCTTCGCTATTATCATAGTGAACGCTCTCATTGGTGTTATTCAGGAAACTAAAGCAGAACATTCTTTGGAAGCTTTGAAAAAGCTTTCAGCTCCAAATGCTTCCGCCCTAAGAGATGGAGTCCATACTACAATTCCCGCCAGAGAACTGGTTCCTGGTGATATTATTTTTCTGGAAACAGGGTATTTTGTACCTGCTGATGGCAGATTAATCAGTTCTGTCAACTTAAAAATCGATGAATCCTCTTTAACCGGCGAATCCATACCCGTAAAAAAACAGGCAGAAAAAATCTTAAAAGCAGACACTCCTTTAGCAGAACAAATCAATCTGGTTCCCTCCTCCGGCATTGTCACCTATGGCAGGGGGACTGCTGTCGTTACCGCAACAGGTATGAATACTCAGGTTGGACAGATTGCCCGTCTTATCATGGATGAACCCGCACTCCAGACACCTTTACAAAAACGCCTTGCCAAAACCGGACAAATTCTTGGAGTTCTTGCCCTTGTCATTTGTGCTATTATTTTCATCCTTGGCATCTTACAGGGAAGAGCCGTATTTGATATGTTTATGACCAGTGTTAGTCTTGCAGTAGCTGCCATTCCCGAAGGACTTCCTGCTGTAGTTACCATTATGCTTTCTCTGGGTGTTCAGCGAATGGCAAAACGAAATTCTGTTATCCGCAAGCTTCCTGCTGTAGAAACATTAGGAAGCGCCACTGTTATCTGTTCTGATAAAACAGGTACCTTAACCCAGAACAAAATGACTGTAACAACTCTTTATTCTGCCCGAGGCCAGGAAAGTCTTTCTTCCTCCTTTGGCACCAAAATCCTGTCCCTTGCCACAAGGTGCACCAACACCCATGAAGAACAAAACTCTAAAAACCATCAAATGATTATTACCGGTGAACCTACAGAGGTTGCTATTACCACTGCTGCCCAGAATCAAGGAATCAGCAAAGTCCGCCTGGACTTAAATTATCGCCGTGTCGAAGAAATTCCATTTGATTCCACCAGAAAACTTATGACAACTATACATAAAAATGATTCCGCTTATGAGGTTATCACCAAAGGTGCTTTTGATATGCTTCTTCCTAAATGCACTTCCCTGCTGATTGGTGAAAAAGAAGTTCCTCTCACCAATGAATATAAGAAACGCCTTACAGACTATAATCTCGCCATGACAAATAATGCACTCCGTGTTCTGGCTGTAGCTACAAAAAAAATGCCTTCTCTTTCCGGTTCTTACGAACAAGGGCTGACGTTTATTGGACTTCTTGGCATGATTGACCCACCTCGTCCTGAAGCCAAAGAAGCCGTTGCCACCTGTAAGCTTGCTGGTATCCGTCCAATTATGATTACAGGAGATCACATTGCTACTGCATCTGCCATTGGGCGAAATCTTGGTATTCTTTCTGAACATCAAAAAGCGGTCAGCGGTCAGGAACTGGATACTATGTCAGAAGATGAACTGCTAAATAATATAACTCAGTATTCTGTTTTTGCCAGAGTTTCACCAGAACATAAGGTACGTATTGTTAAAGCCTTACAAAAAAATGGAAATGTAGTCGCTATGACTGGAGATGGTGTTAACGATGCCCCTGCTTTAAAAGCCGCTGATATTGGCTGTGCTATGGGAATAACCGGAACTGATGTAGCAAAAAATGCTGCTGATATGATTTTGACTGATGACAATTTTTCCACTATTATAGAAGCTGTCAAAGAAGGCCGCGGAATTTATGATAACATTCAAAAAGCGGTACATTTTCTTTTATCCAGTAACATAGGTGAAATTCTAACTATTTTCGCTTCTATTTTAATGGATTTGCCAACACCCCTTCTGGCAGTCCAGCTTTTATGGATTAATCTGGTAACCGACTCCTTACCAGCTATTTCCCTTGGTACCGAAAAACCAGAAAAAAATATCATGAACCGCCCTCCTATTGCCCCCGACAAAGGAATGTTTGCAGATGGTCTGGTCTTTAAAATTATTTTTGAAGGTCTGTTTATTGGTATTCTTTCCCTGACCGCTTTTATTTACGGCTACAAGATAAGTCCTAATGCCAGCCTTTCACTTGGAAGAACTATGTGCTTCTGTGTCCTTGCACTATCACAGCTGTTTCATTCTTTCAACATGAGGAGCAGTCAGTCTCTTCTCGATATTAAAATATTTGATAATATCCGGCTGACCTTATCTTTTATCTTCTGCACTGCTTTACAGATAAGTATTGTAAGCCATCCTGTACTTTCCGAGATTTTCAAAGTACAAAACCTTACCTCTCGTCAATGGTATTTGGTATTTATACTTTCCTTCCTGCCAATTGTTGCTGTAGAACTCCAGAAATGGACCAATCAAAAGAAAGGTATTTAAATCATTAAAAATACTTGAGTTTCCGCATTTTTTATACATCACATAATGGGCGTTATCTT
>CAYTGQ010000083.1:0-9919 GCA_964437345.1 uncultured Lachnoclostridium sp.
AGACTTCGCCAAGGGCGGTTACTTAGAAACTAAATATTTGATTTTTCAGCAAAGTATAACGTTAAAGGGAAGGGTGACAGATAATTTTTCGATAGACAACATAGAACTATTAGAATCAACTTGGCATGCAGATTTTTTGCAATTTGTGGTGCGGGAGCACACTTGTTGGCGAGAGCACCACATAATCAAAGCAAAAAATCAAGTGCCTTAGTTATTCTTATAGTTCGTAAACGTTGCAAGAAAAATTATCTGTCACCCTTCCCTTGAATAAAACTAAATTCGAAAAATCAAATCAAGAATCCCTAATAACCGCCCTCGGCGAAGTCACTTAGTGCGACAAACTGAAATTTAGATGTTTTAATTTAATGAAAAATCCGCTATACTAGATTTAGGTATTAGTGATATGAAGTTAGGAAATGGAGGAAACTATGATTCAAGTAGAAAAGCTATCCTATTCTTTTCCTGAAAAGGATTTATATAAAAAAGTTTCATTTACCTTAGAGGATGGACAGCATTGTGCATTTATTGGCAGCAATGGAACTGGTAAGACGACTCTGATTGATATGATTATGGATACAGAAAAATATCTATATGACGGCAAAATAATAAAAGATGAGCATTGCAGAATTGGTTATGTGAGTCAGTTTGCTGTACGAGATAAAAATCAGGATATTACAGTATTTGATTATTTAAGTGAGAAATTCGTTAAAAATCAGGAAGAAACTGCGAAAGTATGTGAAGAAATGGCAACAGCAGAAGATGTGGAGCCATTGTTTGAGAAGTATCAGCAGTTATTAGATGAATTTCAGGCTATGGATGGGGATAATTACGAAAGTAATATTTATAGGCAGTTGAAGACAGCAGATATGCATCAACGCGAACAAGTGCTGATTTCCCAGTTGAGCGGTGGAGAATATAAGCTGGTTCAGATTATGAAAGAAATGCTGTTACAGCCTAATCTTTTGATTATGGACGAGCCGGATGTATTCCTGGATTTTGAAAATCTAAACAGCTTATGTAAATTGATTAATTCTCATAAGGGAACTTTGCTTGTTATTACCCATAACCGCTATCTGTTGAATCATTGTTTTAATAAAATTCTGCACTTGGAAAATGAAGATATTCAGGAATTCGATGGTAATTATACAGATTATAATTTCGCTCTGCTTCAGAAAAAAATTGAGCTGAAAGAGCAGGCAATGGAAGAACAGAAGGAAATTGAGCGAAACGAAGATATGGTTAACCGTATGAGAACCACCGCAACTAATATGAGTATTGCTTCTTTGGGGCGTACGGTTCATGCCAGACAGACTCATTTAGACAGATTGAAAGCACGACACATCAAAGAGCCATTTCTTGATATTCATGAGCCAGAGATTCGTTTGCCAGAGGTAGAATTGGAAACAGAATCAGAAGGAATAAATGAACCGAAGACAGTATTAAAAGTGGAAAATTATAAAGTTGCATTTGAGGAAGAATTGTTAACAGATGTAAGCTTTGAAATCAAGGCAAATGAAAAGGTTGCCATTGTAGGACCAAACGGAACAGGAAAGTCTACACTATTGCAGGAAATTTACAGAAACAGCAGACAGATTAGCGATGAAGCAGCAGATGTATTTATGGCTAAAAATCCGGCGATTCAGTTTGGCGAAGATGTAAAGGTAGGTTTCTTAGAGCAGATTCAGGGTGAGAAGCTTTCCGGTGGAGAATTGAATTTATTACAGCTTCAAAAGCTTTCAGACAGTGAGGCAAATCTGCTGTTATTAGATGAGCCAACCAGCCATTTGGATATGTGGGCACAGCTTGCACTGGAAAAAGCCATTTCCGAGTATAAAGGTGCAGTTCTCATGGTTTCTCATGATTTTTACAATATTGTAAATTGTGTGGATTATGTTCTGTATGTTGAGAATAACTCCATACGCCGTATGAGGATTCGTTCTTTCCGCCAAATGATTTATGAGAATCATTTTAACAAAGATTATTTAGAAATTGAACAGAAAAAGAAAGAACTGGAAACAAGGATTACCGCGGCACTAAAGAATTCTAACCTAAAGACAGCTAAGAGTCTTTGTGAAGAACTGGAAGAAGTAATTATAAAACTGAATCAATGTGAAAAGAAATAGTTGTAAATAAATGACACCACAGGAGGAAAGATAATGGGAATTGTTGTAATCGGTGCAGTGTTTTTAGATATAAAAGGTTTTCCGGAAACTACTTATATTCCTGATGGCAGAAATGCAGGAAGAGTAGAATATATTCATGGCGGAGTGGCAAGAAATGTAGTAGAAGACATTGCCAACATGGAATTGCGTCCAACCTTTGTCAGTAGTGTAGATGATACAGCGTTAGGAACTGAAGTAATAGAAAAACTGAATAATCACAAAGTAAATACAGATTATATTTCTGTAGTTCCAGATTCCATGGGAACCTGGTTAGCGGTATTTGACCACAATGGTGATTTGGCAGGTTCTATTTCCAAACGTCCAGATCATACACCAATTATGGATATATTGGAAGAAAAAGGTGATGAAATTTTTGAGGCGGCAGATTCTATTATTCTTCAGGCAGACCTGCGTAAGGACATTGTAAAGAAAGTATTTAAACTGGCGGAAAAATATAATAAGAAAATGTATGCTTTAGTTTCTAATATGCAGCTTGCAACAGACAGACGTGATTTTGTTCAGCAGTTTGACTGTTTTATCTGTAATCAGCAGGAGGCGGGACAGCTTTTCATCGAAGATTACGAGGATAAAACACCGGAAGAATTAATGCCATTGCTTAAGGAAAAAGTTACAAGAGCTAATATTCCTTCTATGGTAGTTACAATGGGGGGACAGGGAGCTGTTTATGTAGACCATGATGGAAAGGCCGGTTTCTGTCCGGCAAAAAAAGTACAGGTTAAGGACACAACTGGAGCAGGAGATGCATTCTGCGCAGGTGTAGTTAGCGGACTGACTTATGGTAAAACTTTGCAAGAAGCTGTAGAGATAGGAACTGCTCTTTCAGCAGCGGTTATTACTTCTTCTGAAAATGTATGTCCAAGATTTTTGCCGGGTGAGTTTGGAATTAGTGTAGATTAAGTAATGATATAAAAATTAAATGATAAGGAAGGATGCTGATAGAAAACTTATTAGTTGAATATCTGGATCTTTTTGTATATGATATATAGAAACAATAATTTTGAATATGCATGGAAAGGAATGATAATAATGAGTTATGTTACAGAAATTCCCTACAAAATATATTTATCTGAGAAGGAGCTTCCAACCCATTGGTATAATTTACGTGCTGATATGGAGCATAAACCGGCACCACTGCTTCATCCGGGCACACATAAGCCAATGACTTTTGAAGACTTGCAGCCTGTATTTTGTGATGAACTGATTAGACAGGAATTGGATGATACTACAGCTTATTTTGAGATTCCTACAGAAATCCGTGATTTCTATAAAATGTATCGTCCGGCTCCTTTGGTACGTGCCTATTGTTTGGAAAAAGCACTGGGTACACCTGCCAAAATCTATTATAAATTCGAAGGTAATAATACTTCTGGCAGTCACAAGTTAAATTCCGCTATTGCACAGGCTTATTACGCGAAGAATCAGGGATTAAAAGGTGTAACAACAGAAACTGGTGCTGGACAGTGGGGAACCGCACTTTCTATGGCATGTGCCTACCTTGACCTTGACTGTAAAGTCTTTATGGTGAAATGTTCTTATGAACAGAAGCCATTCCGCCGTGAAGTGATGCGTACATATAATGCGACAGTAACACCATCTCCTTCAATGACAACAGAAGTGGGACGCAGAATTTTAGAAAAACATCCGGGAACAAGCGGAAGCTTAGGATGTGCTATTTCAGAAGCTGTAGAAGCGGCTGGAAATCTTGAGGGATATCGTTATGTATTAGGCTCCGTGTTAAATCAGGTTATGCTTCATCAAAGTGTAATCGGTCTGGAATGTAAGACTGCAATGGATAAATATGGCGTGAAGCCTGATATTATTATTGGCTGTGCCGGTGGTGGCTCCAACTTAGGAGGTCTTATTGCACCATTCATGGGTGAGAAAATCCGCGGTGAAGCAGATTATCAATTTATTGCAGTGGAACCAGCCAGCTGCCCAAGTTTCACAAGAGGTAAATTTGCTTATGATTACTGTGATACAGGAATGATTACTCCATTGGCTAAGATGTATACGTTAGGAAATGGATTTATTCCATCTCCGGGACATTCCGGTGGACTCCGTTTCCACGGTATGAGTTCTACTCTTTCTCAGTTATATGCTGATGGGTTAATGGAAGCACGTTCTGTAGAACAGACTTCTGTATTTGAAGCAGCAACTCAGTTCGCTCGCGTAGAAGGTATCCTTCCGGCACCGGAAAGCAGCCACGCTATCCGTGTTGCCATTGATGAAGCCATGAAATGTAAAGAAACTGGTGAGGAAAAGACGATTCTTTTTGGACTTACCGGTACAGGATATTTTGACATGTTTGCATATCAGGCATTCAATGATGGCGTGATGAAAGACTACATTCCTACAGATGAAGAATTACAGGCAGGCTTTGATACATTACCAGTGATTGAATAAACTTTATTAAATTTATATATCAATATTTCGTGAAACCAGTGCCTTATACTCTCTTGGAGAAATACCATATTCCTTTTTAAAGGCACGATAAAAAGCAGAATAATCACAAAAACCACAAGACAAGGCGGCTTCTTCCATGGAGCTGCCTTCTTCTATTTTAAGCTTGGAGTTAATCAGACGGCGCTGGGTCACAAAATGATAAAAGCTGATGCCGAGCTTGTTGTAGAACATTTTTCCTAAGGTGCTGGTACTGATGTGGAAATATTTTGCTGTAGTTTCCATTGTAATCTTATCTGCATAGTTGTTCTCAATATAGGAAATAATGCGGTCCAGTTCATCCTTTTGCTCGGTAGGGAACTGACTTTGGGTAGAGAGAAGGGCTCTGGCAAGGTGTGCCATAAGAGCAGTGGTATTGCCATAAAGAGAAAGCTCACTAAGTGGTGCAGAGCTTTCTGCTTCTTCAAGTCCTCTTTGAAAATAAATACCTAAATATTTAAAAGAAGTTCCTTCGGTGCGAATAAGGAAATGTTCCTGCTTTTTAATTTCCAGTAATTGTTCCTGAGGGCAAAGCCGGGCAATGTTTTTCATAAATTCAGTGCTTAGCCATAGAACAATACGTGAGTAAGGCTTGATGAGGTCTTCATAAAAAAGTGGACGATGACTGACTCCGGGAGGTACTAAAATAACATCACCGGCATGAATACGGTAACGTTTATCGGCAATTAAGTATTGAATATTGCCGCTTTCACAATAAATGATTTCATAAAAGGAGTGGCTGTGAAGCTGCAAGGTTCCGGCCTGATAAGTAATGTCTCTATGTGTATTAATGTAAGGGGAGTCCATTTCCAACTCCTGATAGAGATTGCGGTTTAAGCTGTTTAACAGTGCAAAAAACTTATTTCTTAGTTCGGGGTCCTTGGAGAGTTCTTCTAATTCTGATTTTGTCAGGGAATTCAGGTCTTTTTCGATCCCCATGGTTTTGATAAGTTCAAGTATTTCTTTTGAATCGGAAAGTTTCATATTTGAAATCCTCTCTTTTTGTAACACCATCATGATGATGTAATAAATGGAACTATAAATTGTAAGGAAATAATTTAATAATTATAAAATAAGTTTAAAATAAAATTACCAGATTTGCAATCTTTTATCCCGAACTAACAATTAAAAATGTGATTCTGTCGTTGTATAATAATAGTACAATAAAAAAACTGTAATTAAATAATTACAGAAATTTACAAAAAGGAGAAATCGTTATGTCAAATGAAAAAGTAATTCCTGCATTTGGTGTAAAAGACCAGGTTGGCTATGTATTTGGCGACATGGCTGGTAGTTTTGTTAACTTATTTGTAGATGCGTATTTCCTTACTTTCTGTACTTATGCATTAGGTATTGATGCAAAATGGATGGCATCTTTATTCTTAGTTGCACGTTTATGGGATGCAATTAATGACCCAATTATCGGTTCATTCCCAGATCGTTGGAGACTTGGAAAAAGCGGTGATAAATTCACACCATGGATTAAATTATTCATGATTCCCCTTGCTTTATCTGGTGTACTTTGCTTTAGCAAGGTTCCATTTGAAGGCGTTGCATTACATGCATGGGTTGCATTTGCTTATGTTTTCTTTGGTATGAGCTACACAGGTACATCTATGCCATTCGGTGCTATGGCAAACGTAGTATCTTTAGATCCAATCGACAGAAGTAAATTAAGCCGTGCCCGTTCAATTGGTGGTGGTTTAGTAGGTTCTGTTGCATTAGGTGTAGTACCTGTATTATGTTTCGACAAAGATAACAATATTTTACCTGAAAGATTTACTTTATTAGCAATTATCTTCGGTATTCTTTGTATTGTAAGTTATACTATCCTCTGTACATTTACAAAAGAACGTGTACGTGTAAGTGTTGCAGAAGGTGAAAAATTCGAATTTGTTAAAGTTTTGAAAGCGGTACTTAAGAATCGTCCACTTATTGGTGTAATGTTTGCAACAATCGGTTCAATGCTTACCATTACTGGTTCCAGCCAGACATACAGCTACATTTACAAAGAAGTTTATCACAACACAGATATGATGACAATTTCTCTTGTGGCAGCGATTCCATTCATGGTTGTGGTATTCCCACTTATTCCAAAGCTTGTAGCTAAGTATGGTAAACGTAACGTTATCTTGATTACAAGTGCAATCAGCTTTGCAGTATGTCTATTAAAAGTAGTATTCTACATTGAAAATGTAATTCTTTTCACAGCATTAAACATCGTTTCCATGATTGGTCAGACAGCATTTACAATGCTTATTTGGGCACTTGTATCTGATTGTTTAGATTATAGTGAATGGAAAACAGGATTCCGTAGCGACGGAAGTATGTACAGTATGTATACATTCAGCCGTAAGATTGGTTCTACAATCGCATCTTCCGGTATCGCAGCAAGCCTTGGTCTTGTAGGATATGTTTCTGGTCAGAACGTAGTTCAGACTGCAGAAGCGGTAAAAGGTATTTACTATATCTGTAACATCATTCCATTACTTTGCTACTTATTCCAGCTCATCGGTATTGGTTTAATCTTTAACTTAGATAAGAAGAAAACCGATGAAATGTATGCAGCAATGCAGGCAAAGCGTGAAGCTCAGAACTAGTCAGTAATTGCAATGGCAGTAAAATGGTGTAATCAAAATTAAGGATGAAGAATATACCATTAGGAGATGAGAAAAGCATGAAAAAAATAGATTTACATGTGCACATTATGACCACATTCGGCATTCCTAAAATTGGAAAAATGAATTTGTCCGGTCCAAAGAAAATGATTGCTCATATGGAAGAACTAGGTATTGGTAAAGCGGTGTTAATGTCCAGTGGAGAAAAGAAAATTCCATTTGGAAAGAATAGCGTTTGTAAAAAAATCTGCAAGAAATATCCTGAATATTTTGCATGGATGTGTATGTTGGATGATGTAAACGAAGCAACTATTTATGACAGACTGGCAGAATATAAAAGTCAGGGTGCTGTTGGAGTTGGTGAACTTACAATTAACAGACGTTTAGATGATTCTTTTTTACAGGCAGTATTTGCAGCAGCCGAAAAGCTTGAAATGCCGGTAACGATCCATATGAGTCCGGAAGTGGGCTACAGCTATGGAGTTGTAGATGAGCCAGGACTTCCTTTATTAGAAGACGTATTAAAGAAATATCCAAAGTTAAAAGTTTTGGGTCACAGCCAGACTTTCTGGATTGAAATGAGTGCTGATGCGCCAAAAGATAAGGAAAGTCGTAACAGCTGGGGACAGGGACCTGTTGTACATGGTGGACGTGTTCCGGAACTTTTTGAAAAATACGATAATCTTTATGGTGATTTAAGTGCAAACAGTGCTGGTCAGGCAATTATGCGTGATCCGGAATTTGGTTTGAACTTTTTAGAAACTTATGCAGATAGATTGTTCTTTGCTACAGATATGGTAAATGCAGATATGGTATTTCCACTTGGTGCATGGTTAGATGAACAGGTGGAAAAAGGTGCTTTGAGCAGAGAAACTTATGAAAAAATCTGCTGGAAAAATGCACAGCGTGTGTTAGGATTATAACTGAAAAAGTGCTCAGATACGGTGGGAGTTGAAGATCACGGGAAAGAAGATGAGAATATATGTCTGATACAATTATGACAAAATGCGGTGAAATCCGCGGTACAACCTGCCAGTGGAAAGGCGTAAAGGCTTATAAGGGTATTCGCTATGCCACAGCAGGAAGATGGGAATATCCAGAACTTGTAACTCACTGGGATGGCGTGTATGAAGCAACAGAGTATGGCAATTGCAGTTATCAGCCAAGAGCCTTTTATAACGAAGAAGAAGTCATTGAAAAGGTATTCTATTATAATGAATTTCGTAAAGGTGCAACTTACACCTATGATGATGACTGCTTATTTTTAAATATCTGGGTGCCGGAAACAGCAACTAGGGAAAGTGAACTTCCAGTTATTTTCTATATCCACGGTGGTGGATATAAAGGTGGATGTGGACATGAGAAGCATTTTGATGGACCAGTATGGCCAACCAAAGGAGTAATTGCAGTAACCTGCAACTACCGCCTTGGACCAATGGGATATCTGTGTCTGCCAGAATTAGCGGAAGAAGCCGGACACACTGGTAATTATGGTATGTATGACCAGATTGCAGCGCTTAAGTGGGTAAGAGATAATATTAAGGAATTTGGCGGCAATCCAGAAAATATCACAATTATGGGACAAAGCGCAGGGGCAATGAGCGTGTTAAACCTTTGTATCAGCCCATTGACAGACGGTATGTTTGCAAAAGCGGTTATGAACAGCGGTGGCGGTGTCCACAAGCTGATGAACAGTGAGGCAACAGCAAAAGACCGCTATGAATTCTGGGAGAAGGTTATGAAGGAAATGGGTTGCAGTAATGTGGCAGAGCTTCGTGCGGCGGAAGCTTCCAAGTTATTTGAAACTTACCAGAAAATCATAAAGTCGAATAAAAAGTATGGCATGATTGCTGCTCCTTGTATTGATGGACTTTCATTGACAGAATCAGGGCTTTTGGCAGCAGGCAAAGGTGCACAGAAGGATATTCCATATATGATGGGTTCTACAAGTCACGATATTGTGCCACCAATCGTACAGGCTATGGCACAGGATTGGTGTATAAGACAGGACGAGCAGAAGAAGCAGCCAAGCTATTGCTGGTATTTTGACCGTAGCTTGCCTGGAGATGAGAACGGCGCATGGCATTCCAGTGAACTTTGGTATTTCTTTGGAACACTGAAAAATGGCTGGAGACCATTTAGCGAATATGATTATAAGTTAAGTGATATTATGTCGACAGCTCTTTGTAATTTTGCGAAGACAGGCAATCCAAATCATAACAGTCTTCCAGAATGGAAACCAACCACAAAATCCCAGAAGCAGGTTATGATCTGGGGTGAGGAACTAGCACACATGGGTAAACCAAGTAAATTTAAATTATGGAAAACCATGTTAACCAATAAGGCAGTTGGTGAGTAAATAACAAATTAATATAGAGTATTTTGAAGTGGAGTGCAGGCATCTGATGAGTCAGGTGCCTGTGCTTTTTTAGATTCTCTTCTATCTAATTTAAGAAATACTAATAAGACAAACAAAATTATTCTGTTATAATAATAAATATATTGGAAAAATGGTCACCAACGAAAAGGAGATATAATATATTATGGAAATGTTAGATATTCAGAAAGAACTTCAGGAAAATTCATATCCTGGCCGAGGAATCATCATTGGTAAAAGTGCAGATGGAACAAAGGCTGTAACTGCTTATTTTATTATGGGCAGAAGTGAAAACAGTCGTA
>CAYTGQ010000084.1:0-9784 GCA_964437345.1 uncultured Lachnoclostridium sp.
CTAAATATCCTGGTGATTTCAAGAAGATTGAAAAAATGGCAATCGTATACGATGGACAGGTAAGAATGGCTAACCTTGCTATTGCTTCCGGTTTCTCTGTAAACGGTGTTGCAAGACTTCATACAGAAATCTTAAAGAATGAGCAGTTAAAAGATTTCTATGAAATGATGCCTGAAAAATTCAACAATAAGACAAATGGTATTACACAGAGAAGATTCTTACTTCATGGTAACCCATTACTTGCAGACTGGGTAACAAAGAAAATCGGTGATGACTGGATTACAAACCTGTCTCATTTGGATGAACTTTCCATTTATGCAGATGATGAGAAATGCCAGAAAGAATTTATGCAGATTAAATACCAGAATAAAGTAAGATTAGCTGCTTATATTAAAGAACATAATGGTGTTGAAGTTGACCCACGTTCTATTTTTGACGTACAGGTAAAACGTCTCCATGAATACAAACGTCAGCTTCTGAATATCCTTCATGTTATGCACTTATATAATCAGTTAAAGAAAAATCCGAACATGGATTTCTATCCAAGAACATTTATTTTTGGTGCAAAAGCTTCTGCAGGATATAGAAGAGCAAAAGCAATCATCAAGTTAATTAACAGTGTTGCAGACGTAGTAAACAATGATGCTTCTATTAAAGGTAAGATTAAGGTTGTATTCATTGAAAACTATCGTGTATCCAACGCAGAAATGATTTTTGCGGCAGCAGATGTTTCCGAACAGATTTCTACAGCAAGTAAGGAAGCTTCCGGAACAGGTAACATGAAGTTTATGTTAAATGGTGCTATCACATTGGGAACAATGGACGGAGCTAATGTAGAAATGGTAGAAGAAGTGGGTATTGAAAATGCATTTATCTTTGGTTTAAGCTCTGACGAAGTTATCAACTATGAAAAGAATGGCGGTTACAATCCAAAGGAAATTTACAATATCGATTTAGATATCCGCAATGTATTAACACAGTTAATTGACGGAACATATTCTAAGGGCAACTACGAATTATTCCGTGAACTTTATAACTCATTACTGGAAACAAACGGTTATGAAAAAGCTGACCAGTACTTCATTCTTAAAGATTTCCGTTCTTACGAGGAAGCACAGAAGCGTGTTGGAGAAGCTTACAAGGATCAGGCAGCATGGGCAAAATCTGCTATGCTTAACGTAGCTAAATGCGGTAAATTCTCTTCTGACAGAACAATTGAAGAATATGTAGAAGATATCTGGCACTTGGAAAAGGTTGAAGTTACATTATAATGATGCCAGGGTCGAAAGCCTAAAATCATGTTGTGCTTGCACAAAAGTGGTTTTAAGGCTTAGCGACCCGTTGGGCATCTAAATATAAACCTCAAGGGAGACAAAAAGGCAAATGTCTTCTCTTGAGGTTTTGTGTTTGTTCAGAGGCAACACGAAGTGTTTTCGAGATGGCTTGAAGATGGCTTGGAACAAATATAGCAAATAATAGAACAAGAGGAGCGATTTAACATGAAAAACAAACAAATAGCAGGAATTGTTGTGGCAGCAGTGGCATTTATTGCAGTATATGCAAGCAGTATGCTTACAACCCAGCTTAGCAATCAGATAGCGGCAGAAAATGCAGCAGATATGATGAGTATGTTTTCTTCGGAAACAACAGCTGTTACACTGCCGGAGGAACCATTTATTGGTGTGGTAAGAGTAGAAGGGACTATTATGGATTCAGGTTCTTCTACTATGTTTGAAACAGTAGCCTATGACCATCAGGGAACCTTGGATTATATTGATGAAATGATAGCATCAGACTATAATGAAGGGCTTCTTTTGTTTGTGGACAGTCCGGGAGGAACTGTAACAGAAAGTGATGAGCTTTATTTGAAATTAATGGAGTACAAAGAAGTAACCGGAAGAAAAATCTGGACTTATATGGGAGACCAGGCATGCTCCGGCGGTTATTATATTTCCATGGCATCAGACCATATTGGAATCAACCGCAATGGCTGGACCGGTTCCATTGGCGTTATTATTTCTCTGGTGAATTATACAGGTCTGTATGAAAAGCTTGGAATTGAAGAAGTTAATATTACAAGCGGTGTCAACAAAGCAATGGGTTCTTCAGGAGAAGTAATGACAGAAGAGCAGGAAGCAATTTTCCAGAGTCTTGTAGATGAATCCTATGAGCAGTTTGTGGGAATTATAGCAGAAGGCAGAAATATGAGCGTTTCTGATGTAAAAGAACTGGCAGATGGACGTATTTACACAGCGAAACAGGCACTTTCCAATGGATTAGTAGATGAAGTGGTAAATACATATGATGATTTTGAAAGCAAATTCCAGAAAGAACTGGGAGAAGGTGTTATTATATATGAACCTGATTTCAGTGGAGATGATGTGTTTGCTTCCCTTTTTGCAAAAGTAGGTGGCGGACAGACAAAATCAGATGCACAGGTACTTTCCGAATATTTGGAAAGCAAAGAAAGCGGGGTGCTGATGTATTATGCAGGATATGAACATTAATGAATTGACTCCAGAGATATCTGTGGGGGGTAATGATGAAGCAGTAATAGCTTCGGAAAATGCAGTGCAGTACGCCGGCTTTTTTACAAGATTTGCAGCCTTTTGTATTGATAGCTTTGTTGCAGGAATGTTGCTTTTAGTCGTAAGAATTCCAATGTTAGTAGATGTACTTGGAGGTTCCAACGGCTTGTTAAGTACAAAAGTATTATTTGAATTTACAGCATGGGATATTGTAATTTATCTTTTGACCTGTCTTTACTTTGTGGTACTCACTTATAATTCGGGAGCAACCATTGGTAAAAGATTGCTCAGAATAAAAGTTGTTTCAACAGATGGAGAAAAACTTTCTTTGGTAGATATACTTTATAGAGAAACGATTGGAAGATTCCTATGTACAGTAACCATGAATATGGGATATATTCTTGTAGGTATTGATAAAGAAAAACGCGGTTTTCATGACATGCTTTCTGATACAAGAGTTGTATATGATTTTGAATTAAAGACTGCAAAACAGAGAAAAGAAAAGGATAAAAAAGAAAAAGACTCCAGTGAGGCAATTGTCAATACAGAGCAGAAAATAGAAAAACCTGTCAGTATGGCACCAAGTAATTACGGATATGTTCCGGGAAGTCAGAAAAATGCTGCTGGCAATACCTGTCTGGAAACAACACTGGAAGAGGAACACGCTACAGAGGAAAATGCGATAGAGACACCAAATGTTATAGAAGATAAAGTGGCAGAAGAAAATACCATGGAAAAGAATGAAATCGTAGAGAAGTGTGTGGAAGAAAGTAAAAATGAATAAAAATAGAAAGAAACTTGTAAGAATTTGTCTTGCAAGTTTCTTTTTTGTTATAGAATAATGAGTCTGAATTTGGACAGAATATTGTTGAGGTGATGGATGTGAAAAAAGAAAAAATAGGCGCTTTTTTCAAGGGAAAAGGTTTTTATGCGGCACTGGCAGTTGGAGCAGTTGCATTGTTTGCCGTCGGCATGATAAGTACCAATATGATTTCCAACGATAATAAAGAATTAGCAGAAAATCCTTCCACTCAGGTTGCCGAGAATGCCCGGCAGGGGGAAGATACAGAAGAAAATACCGGTGTAAATCAAAAAAACGAAACAAAAACAGGTGGTCAGAATCAGAGTGAAAAGCCAAATGAGAATGATGAAATTTCTGATTTAGTAGAGCCTGAGGCAACAGAAATTAAAGAACAGGAAACAGTTCAAAGTGAAGAACCAGAAGAATTGGTGGCAGAAGTGTTGAGTCCGGAAAGCCAGATTAATAATCTGATTTTTAATGAAGAAGAAGGGCTGGTATGGCCGGTACAGGGAGATATTCTATTAGCGTATAGTATGGAAAAGCCAATTTATTTTAAGACACTGGCACAGTATAAATGTAACTCTGCCATTGTTATCGAAGCAAAAGAAAATACAGAGGTATATAGTGCGGCAGCAGGAATTATAACCGATATTTCTGAAAAAGATGAAACAGGAGTAACCATTACAGCTTCTATTGGCGGTGATTATCAGCTTATTTATGGTCAGCTTTCCGATGTTCAGGTAAAAGTTGGAGATACCGTAGAAAAAGGAGCTTTGCTTGGCACAATAGCAGCACCGACAAAATATTATGTAGAAGAAGGAAGCAACCTGTATTTTAAAGTATTAGCAGGTGCAGAACCAGTGAATCCGTTATTATTGTTAAATTAGAAAATAAAGTTACAGTTTGAATAGAACTTTCAAAAAGAATAGTTCAATTAGGCTGTAACTTTTTCTTTGGACTTACATATATTAAGAAAGAAGCAGTCAGAAAGCGTAGAGTACATGGATAAGGTACTGTGAATGTGGATATTTGCTGGAAGAAAATAAGAAATTTGTGGATACATAGGAAATTCCTATTAAAACAAAAATTCGCAGCCGGTAAAATTTTTACATTCACTACCCTTCCGTGATAACGCACAAGAAAGAGTGGCTGCTTAAATATAGAGGCTTCGAGAGTATCAGAGTAAATATATTTGCACTGATACTCTCGGTATTTCTTACAAAAATGTAAAAAGTTTGGGTGAAATCAACAATTGAAATTGGTTGTGAAATGTGATATAAAACTATTATCATATAAAAGATAGGAGGAGAAACAATGACACCATTATTACAGGAAAATGGCATGACGATTGGAGAAAAAGAAAGAGAGGAGGCATTGCGAGAGTTGTATAAAGAACTTGAAAAAGGAATGTGGAGCCTTGAAAATGAGAGGACATACACAATTGAAGAGGCATGGGAGGAGATTGATAAGTTATAATGTGCATGGAGAAAGTAAAACGACATACAGTTCATTTGTCAACAACGGCAGTGAGGGATGTTAATATTATTCGAATATTGAATAATCGAATAAATTGGAAAGTTATTCTAAAAAATCTAAGTGATGAATTTGAAATATAATCTAAAATATAGTTTCATAAAAGGTTCCTTTAAGAATCCAAATAAAAAGTAAAAAGAATAAAATTTAATGAATTGACCGGATGGACTTCATTTTATTTATGTGGCTTAGGACAATTTGAATGACCTATTTTAATCCTTTTCAGATTAAGTCAAGAGTGTTTGGAAAAGTAGGGATAAGCAGTAATTTGAACCTAGATAAAGTTTATTGCTAGAACTTGTTTCGGTGAATCACAGAGATATTGGGAATTTTATACTCGAAAATGTAAATATAGGAATTAATATAATTCCTTTGAAACCTAGATTTATGAAATTTCCAATATCTCATCTGATTCGTTCATCAAACTTGAATTTACAACTCCACTTCCGGATTTTCTTTAGTCAGCACTGAAGTTGTCACAGTACCTCCAAGCTTTGTCTGAACCTGTTCTGCTAAATCTGCAATAGCCTGTTCCATAACATCTTTTCTGTTAGGGTCTACACATTCGATGATTAAAAAAGCATTGGTTGTATTTTCTGTCAGCATAGTACGAATACCATCTCTCCAGTTGAAGCAGCGGCAAACAGCACCTGCATCATCTAAGTAACATACTTCACCAGGAAGTGTATTATCGTTCTCTTCGCCACCGCAAGGAAGACCATATTTTAATGAAATTACATTATAAATATCAACTAAAGGATTGATGTTGCTGACAGCATTTCCTTTGCTGGCACGTTTTAAAAGTGCTTCAATAGAGCAGCGAACTCCTTTCTTGGTTTTGAATTTCTGGTTTAGTTGCAAATTCTTTTCGAAAATGAGGAAAATGTGAACTTTTTCTTGCATCATTATGCAAAAAGTAGTAAACTGCCTTTTAGGCAGTGAAATAGGAAAATGCCGAAGATGAGTTACAAGGGAGAAAAAAAGGATGAGAAAAGGGAATTTAAAAAAAGTTTTAAAGACAATGTTCTTAGCAGCTATGATGATTGCAGTTTTTGGTTCAGCTAAAACTTCTGCAAGTGCTGCAATAATTATGGATGGAGAACAGAATGTTACTACATCTATGACAACGTATACTGTTACTACAGGGGATGAGACAGATGCTAATGAGTCTGTTTACTATTTTTTGGGAGTGGACCCAATGACAGGAACAGATGTATTTCCAATAGAGATTACAAAACCAGGTTGCATGGAATATTATCTGGATTCTATGCCTTCTTATAATGGAACAGTTGGTATAGCAGAGATCTCATTTTATGCAGATGAAGCTTGTACCATTCCGGTTCTCGATGAAGGTTCCATTACTTGGGAAATGATTGATCTTGCATCAGATCAGTATTGGGCATATGGTTGGGCAGATTTTGAAGAAGCAGGAACTTATTATGTTAAAATTACAGTAAGTTCAGATGCTGTTGCATACGGAAGCTACTTTACATTTGCATTTGAGTCTCATTTATTCCAGAATGGTGACCGTACTTTAAAAAATAAGGAATGGACTACAACGGTAACATCAAACTTAAATGATGATGTTTATTATAAAGTTAAAATGACAAAATCAGGTTACATTGTAATTGATCAGGAATTTTTAAGAGTTAACGAGCTGGGAAATTATGTAAGCGACAATGGTGGTACTGCTTACCTTACATTATGCAACAGTAAAAAGGAACCAATTTCTGATGAGTGTTATAATTATTCTGAAACGAACAACAGACAGGTATTTGGTGTAAAGAAGGGGACATACTTTATTAAAGTTAATTCTCTTTACGGATATCGTATAAAAGCAACTTTAAAAGCACAAAGTGATGCGGCAGGAAGCAGCAAATCCAAGGCAAAGACAATTGAAATTGGAAAGACAGTAAAAGGTCTTATTTATGCTACGGACAAGACATCTAAGGTGGACTGGTACAAATTTGTGCTTCCAAAACGCCAGAGTGTAAAAATTACATTCAAGGGTAATGTATGTAATGGTACAGGTGGATTTAAAATGGTTATTGTGCCACCAAGTAATGTGACTTTGTATGGAAACACACCAGACATCGGATATGGTACAGGATTTACTACGATATCGGAATCTGATGGGACATGGAGCAAAGGAACATGGTACATCAAGGTTACAAAGACTGGTGAAAATACTTGTGGTAATTATTCTATTAAAGTTACAAAGTAAGTAATAAAATAAATTAATAAAAAAGAGCTTTCAAGGTCGGAAGATTTTGAAAGCTCTTTCTGTAATTCTATTACTACGGTCTAATTATCAGGTGGGGTTTAAAGCGGATATACTGTAACGTATTGATACATTACAACAAAGTGACAGATACTTCCTGCTATGACAAAAAGATGAAATACTTCATGAGAACCAAAGTATTTGAAACGATTGTTAAAGACAGGAAGTTTTAATGCGTAAATGACACCACCTACCGTATAGATAATTCCACCGACTAATAGCCAGAGGAAAGCAGGTCTGGATAGGGAATGGAAAAGTGGTGAAATGGCAAATACACAGGTCCAACCCATCATAACATAAATAACTGAAGAAACCCATTTTGGACAGGTAACCCAGAAAAATTTAAAAATAATGCCGGCAATGGCCATCGTCCAGATAGCAATTAAAAGATTTCTTCCAAGCTCGCCCTTGATCACAATCAGACACATTGGAGTATAGCTTCCTGCAATCATAACGAAAATCATCATATGGTCAAATTTCTTTAGTATCTTATTAACTCTTGGAGATAAATCAAAGGTGTGATAAATGGTGCTGGCTGCATATAAAAGAGCCATGGAAAAAATGAAAATGGCAAGAGATACCACATAAACCGGTTCCGGTTGCTGTGCAGCTTTAATTAAAAGTGGAAATGCTGCAAATACTGCCATTAGCATGCCGATAAAATGAGTAATGGCACTGCCTGGGTCCTTTGGTTTAAAATGCTTCTTTTCATTCATATATAGATGCCCCTTTCAGTTCTAAAAAATATACTAAACAAAGTATATGTAGAAAATAAAAACTTAATACATGGTTTTTGAAACTACGTTATATGATTTTAAATCATACACCATCTTTGAAAAAAAGACAAGAGGTTTTATAAAAAGTTTAGAAAACATTGCTTTTGCAAGGGGTTCTTGCTATTATAATGGCAGGAAATAATTTAGAAAAGGAAGGATTTGTATTATGGATATTAATGTTGGTGATATTCTGAAATTAAAAAAACAACATCCATGCGGAAGTAAAGAGTGGGAAGTGCTGCGTGTTGGTATGGATTTTCGTTTAAAATGTATGGGCTGTGAACATCAGATTATGATTCCAAGAAAACAGGTGGAAAAGAATATCCGGGGAATCCAGCCAAAAGAAGATAAAGAGTAACCGAAAAAATAAAATAAGTTTTAGAAAAAGTACTTGCACATTTTAACGGCTCATGTTATAATGCTGTTTTGTGAGTAGTTTATACAAAATTTTCCTTGTTCTTTGATGAATCAAAGAGCCAGAGACCAAAAGGAGGGCAAAACAACTATGAATAAGTATGAATTAGTTTTAGTTGTAAATGCAAAGATCGAAGACGATGCTAGAGTGGCAACCGTTGAGAAAGTAAAAGAATACGTTACTTCTTTCGGTGGAACCATCACTAACGTTGATGAATGGGGTAAGAAGAGATTAGCTTACGAAATTCAGCATATGAGAGAAGGTTTCTACTACTTCGTTCAGTTCGATGCTGAATCAACTGTTCCAGCAGAAGTGGAATCCAGAGTTCGTATCATGGAAAACGTAATCAGATATTTATGCGTTAAACAGGAAGCATAAGAAAAGGAGGGTTTTCCTCGATGAATAAAGTAGTTTTAATGGGTCGTTTGACAAGAGACCCGGAAGTCAGATATTCCCAGGGCGAAGCTTCAACAGCAGTAGCTCGTTACACATTAGCCGTTGACCGTCGCTTCAGACGTCAGGGTGATGAACAGACAGCAGATTTTATTAGCTGTGTATCATTTGGAAAGACAGCAGAATTTGTTGAGAGATATTTAAAGCAGGGTACAAAGATTGCCGGATGTGGAAGAATCCAGACAGGCAGCTACACAAACAAGGACGGACAGAGAGTTTATACAACTGATGTAGTTCTTGAAGAAGTAGAATTTGCAGAAAGCAAGAATGCTTCTGGTGGTAACGGCGGAGATTATAATCCAGCTCCAATCCCACAGCCAAACCAGGCAGTTGGTGACGGCTTTATGAATATCCCAGATGGAATTGATGAAGAATTACCATGGAATTAATAGAATTCCCATTTAATTAACGATTAGACACATATTAGGAGCTGCGTAGGCAGTAATATGATAAGGAGGTTATACTCATGGCATTTAATAAAAATGACAAAGGCGATAGAGCTGATTCTCCAATGAAGAGAAGAGGCGGACGCAGAAGAAAAAAAGTATGCGTATTCTGTGCTGATAAAGAACACAATACAATTGACTATAAGGACGTTAACAAATTAAAAAGATATGTATCTGAAAGAGGTAAAATTCTTCCTAGAAGAATCACAGGAAACTGTGCTAAACATCAGAGAGCTCTTACTGTTGCAGTAAAGAGAGCAAGACATATTGCTTTAATGCCTTATACAACAGACTAATACCTTGTAATTTGGGCGTTTCTCATTCGTTCAAATAAGGTTTGGTACAAGATTGGTACAAATTTACCGCCATTACATTATGTAGTGGCGGTTTTTAAATATAAGAAATGTTAGGAATGAGCCTGTCAATCCCTTTACTGAAGGCATTTGCTTGCAAGTGGGGATTGATTGGCGGTAGTAAACTTGTAAATAAAAAGCAATAATTTTAAAAGGGATATTCCAAATTCATATGAATGGAATATCCCTTAATCATT
>CAYTGQ010000085.1:0-9710 GCA_964437345.1 uncultured Lachnoclostridium sp.
GTTGTGTAATGATTTGTTGATTTTTTTCTTGGTTTTGATAAAATAAAAGCGGATGCGGAAGGTGGAATGAAAATGAAGAAGCAGATTTTAGGGATGATCCTGATTATGATAATTGGTATTAATGCATGCGGTTGTCAAGGTGAGAAGGTGGATGAGCCTTCCATGGAAAGCACAATGGCAGAACAGGGAGCAGAAGAAGAGACACCTGAGGCAGCGTTAGATGGAGAAAAAGAAGCAGGAGAAAAACAGGAAAGCGGCATACGAGTAGAGGAGGAAACAGAGAAAATAACAACGGAAACAAACGAAGGGGAAGAACAAGACCCAAATTACATGGGAGATATGTATGACCCATGGGCTTCCGAATATGTAGATGATGTAGATTTAAGATATGTAGAGAATTTCAGTGATGAAGAAGAGGGTATGATTTCTACCCAGCTTAATATGGCAGAAGATTATGGTCATATTGAAGAGAAGGATTTTAGTTTTATCAATGAATTAGATGAAACGGTATATTATTACGAAATGGAGTTACTTCATTTTGATAAAGGTTCAGTGCCAGATACCGTAATTGCATATTTAGAAGAATATTATGCAAAGAAAGAAGCAGAATATAAGCAGTATGGCGAAGAAGAGCTGGAAGCAGAATGGCAGTATCGTTTAGAAATGGAAAATGCAGGTATGGAATCGGAAGAAATGCCGGGTGGAGCAGGAAGTTATGACAAACTGTATTTCCAGTACATTCCTTATATTGGTGAGGATTATGTAAGTGTTGTTTATTATGAGATGAACTGTATGGGTGGTGCTGAGTACGGAACCTTAGAAGCTATCACCATTGATTGTAAAACAGGGGAAGAAGTAACGGCAGCAGAGGTGCTTGGAATTACCAATGATGCAGAACTTCGTTGTGAAATCAGTGATAAAATGGGCGCAGAGGGTATTCTTACATGGGATGAGCTAGATTATTATATCACAGATAAAGTAGTTGTATTTTTTGGTAAACCGTACTGGATGCAGGGAAATTATGATGATGTAGTAGTGTATCGATAATATAAGGAAGAAATTTATAAAAAAGACTCATTTTAGCAGGCTCTTACTATTGTGGGAGCTTTGCTTTTGAACAGTAAAATAACAAACAGGACAATTACCGCTTTGAAGTGATAGTTGTCCTGTTTTAGATAAAGTTACTTTCAAATAATTAGAAATTCTCCTTATACACCCGCAACACATTTTTATAGCAGATTTTTTCTAAATCACTTTCTGTAAATCCATTTTTCTTTAGTAAATCGAAAAGCTGTGGCATATAAGCGGCATTTGGAATTCCTTTGTTGGTTGAGATTCCATCAAAATCACTTCCAAGACCAAGACATTCCATACCGCCTACATTTACAATGTGCTTTGCGTGAGTAACAACCGCTTCCATGGTTCCAGGATTAGGTTTGCCTGGTTCTGGTACTGTAAGAAAATCAGCACAGAAATTAAGTCCGGTCACACCACCGCTTTCGGAAAGCTTACGAATCATATCGTCAGTTAAATTGCGTACAGCAGAGCAGACACTTCTCGCGTTGGAATGGCTGGCAACAAATGGCTTTTTGCTATATTTTAATACATCATAAAAGCCTGCATCAGACAGATGAGACACGTCTACAATCATGCCAAGACGGTTCATTTCTTCTACAAATTCAATTCCTCTTTCAGTAAGACCATTCTTTGTATCTGCAGTTGTAAATTTCACTGGAACAACATTTTTAGAAGACATAGCGATATCACCTAATTTGCTCAAATCCACATTAGGATATCCGATTTCATTTGGGAAATTCCATGTCAAAGTCATCATACGGACACCAAGCTGGTGAAGCATACGGAGAACAGAGAGACTTCCAAGGCAAACACCGCCTTCCTCAACGGTAAGAAGAGCAGAAAGCTTGCCGGCTTTGGCATTTTTTTCGATGTCATCATAGGTATAGACAGGAGCAATAATATCTTTATTGGCTTCCAGTTCTTTATAATAACAGTCCGCTAAGGTAAGGACATCCTTTAATGGATTTTTGTCAGTTGGAGTAATATCGTTATAATTATCATCTACTTCTTTCAAAGGAACGTAAAGAGCAAAGTTCTGAATGAGATAGTCAGCTTCTTTTAATTTCATTAAATCAATGTGGAGATTGTTCTCTCTAAGACTGCATTTTTGTTTTTCGATTTCAAATATGGTGTCGCAGTGCATGTCGATGGTTTTCATATGAGTTCCTCCTGATTTTAGAAGTAAATATTTATGTCCAATTATAATTTGAATATTCTGTTCTTGAATCTATAATATAGAAATTAAATAAATGATAGCACAAAAACTTTTATTTTGACAAGGGTGTGATATAATAGAAAGGAACAGTAATTTTGAAAGGACAGGGAATTAATTTGAAGAAAAAAGAACTGTCAACAACGCAGATTATTCTGCTAGGATTTCTTTTTGCAATTGTAATAGGAACAGTACTTTTAAGTCTTCCGATTTCATCAGCCAGTGGACAGGCAACACCACTGATAGATGCATTATTTACGGCAACAACCTCGGTTTGTGTAATTGGCTTGGTTGCAGTAGACACACACCTTCATTGGAGTTTTTTTGGACAGGCAGTAATTTTAATATTAATTCAAATTGGTGGAATTGGTGTTGTAAGCATTACCACTGGAGCAATGCTTCTTATGGGGCAGAAGGTGACGTTAAAGCATCAGCTTTTAATTGGAAATGCGTTTAATTTGGATACCCTTTCGGATTTGGTTTCATTTTTGAAAAAGATTTTTAAAGGGACGTTTATTGTGGAAATCATAGGAGCAATTTGCTATGCTTTTGTATTTGTACCACAATTTGGCTGGAAAAAGGGTATCTGGTATTCGGTTTTTAACGGAGTTTCGGCATTTTGTAATTCGGGAATGGATATTCTTGGGGCAGACAGCCTTACACAATACATTTCTAATCCATGGATAAATGTTGTTACGATGGTATTAGCTGTCCTTGGAGGTCTTGGTTTTGTAGTCTGGTGGGATGTCATTAAAGTAATTTGTATGGCAAAGAAGAAAGAAATTCCTAAACGATGGATATTCCGCAGATGTACATTGCATACAAAAATTGTATTATCAACTACGATTGCATTGATTGCAGGTGGAGCTATATGTGTGTTCCTTTTTGAATATAGCAATCCGGCAACATTGGGGAATTTAAGCACAGGAGATAAGATAATGGCAGCTCTGTTCCAGTCGGTAACCACAAGAACAGCAGGCTTTTATACCATTTCTCAGAAAGGATTAAGGGATACTACAGCTCTTGTAAGTATGATCTTGATGTTTATTGGTGGCTCTCCATCAGGTACAGCAGGAGGAGTAAAGACAACCACTGTAGTTATACTTATTGTTGCGGCTATATCTATGATTAAAGGACAGGAAGAAGTGGTGTTGTTCAATCGGGCCATTCCGGTAAAAACAATAAGAAAGGCATTAGCAGAAGCATTGCTAAGTTTTTTTGTGTGTCTGGCGGGTGCTCTTGCTATTTTGATTGTGACACAGGGGAGCCTGACAGATGTAATGTTTGAAATGATTGGTATAGTAGGTACTACTGGTCTTACCAGAGGATTAACAGGTACATTGGATGCTGTAGGAAAGTTAATCATAATTGTGTGCATGTATCTGGGACGAGTAGGCCCAATTTCATTAGCTGTTGCTCTTCAGACAAAGAAGAAAAATGGTTTGGTGAACTTCCCGGAAGACGAAGTAGCAGTGGGTTAAGCTTATTTTGCACTTTTTGGCGAAATAAAGATATTTATATTGCACTATAGAGAACTGTTTAATTTGCTGTTTTTATTATATGATTTAATCAACAGGAGGAAATAATGAAAAAATCATTTGCTGTATTAGGTCTTGGAAAATTTGGAATGAGTGTAGCAAGAGAACTGTCAAGAGAAGGGTCAGAGGTTTTGGCAGTTGATATTGATAGAGAAATGGTTCATGAAGTTGCAGATGATGTAACTTGTGCTATATGTGCTGATGTTCGTGATACAGATACATTAGAAACTTTAGGACTTTCTAATATGGATGGTGTTATCATAGCAATTACTGGTGATTTAAATGCCAGTGTTATGGCAACATTGTTTGCAAAAGAGGCAGGCGTACCATTTATACTGGCAAAAGCAGAAGATGATGTTCACACCAAAATTCTTAAGAAAATTGGAGCAGATAAGGTGATAATTCCGGAAAGAGAATCAGGAATTCGCACAGCCAGAGAAATTGTTTCTGGTGATGAATAAACAATATAATTGTATCTGTTATAATTTAAAACTAAGGATAAAGAGGTATTGATATGAACATGATAAAACAACTAAAAAAACGTCCGGATGCAATATGGCTTTTGCCAATTACCATATCTACCACAATTTTTCAAGTGCTGATTGTAGTAGATAGCATACTCCGGATACTGCCTATTGCAGAGGACTCTGCATTGCAGATTATGGCAACCGGAGCAGAAATTATTGCAGGATTATATGGCCTTACCCTGACAGGTTATATTTTCTTTATGGACTATCTGCAGGAACAGATAAGAGATAATGCACTTATCGCAGAGGTTGTTATGCTGCTTAGAAGGCGGTATTACAAAATGATATGCATTATTTCTGTAGAATCGGTAGCCGCAATTATAGTAGCAATTATACTGAACTTTTATGATTTGCAGAGTCAGGTTCTTCCATTGGGAGTGCTCCGTTTCTTTGTGAATGAAACCTTCTATTTAATGATAGGTGTGGTTTTTGCTATTGTGTATTTCGTTCTGGATATTGTAAATCCGGATAAGATTGCTCGTGTCAGCCAGAAACACAAAGAGCTGATGGAAGAAGCGGAAGAGGAAATTGAAAAAGTGATTCCTGTTGATATACAGATGGAAGAAAAGAAAGAGCCGGAAGAAGAAAAGCAGTTTGATAAAAAACACAGGCTGACCCATGTATTCCACAAAAAGGAGACAGAAAAGGTTAAAAGTCCAAAAGCTCCTGTCATAAAGAGAGATGAAAAAGGCGATTTGCAGGAATTCTTAGATGATTATAACGAAATTGAAAATATCCTACGAGGAAGCTATAAAGGAATGTCGGGAAGTCAATTTTTAAAAAATCCTTTTAATCCGGTTTCTCTGAGAGAAATACTAATACCAATAAATGGTCAGAATCATGTGCTTTTTGCAAAGGTAACCCGATTACATCAGTATTACAGTTACATGATGTTTGGGCATGAGCAGACAGTATCGAAGAAGATGTGCGAGTTAGCTAAAGAAGTAAAAGCGGAGCTTCTGAGTCTGCAAACAGGCGAATACAGATAAGAATATACCAGCCTTGCCATGAATAGGCTGATGTAGATAAATGGCATTGCTATTATAAAAAATGAGGAGGGTAAAATATGCCACAGTACACAGAAGATTTCAACCCAAAGGTTGAACAAATGAAAAAATCTATGAAACACGCAAAAAAAGTAGGGATTGTAGCAGTTATTGTTTTTGTTCTTGCAGTCTGCCTGATGAATGGATTTTATACTTTAAAGGATCAGGAACAGGCAGTTGTAACGACATTTGGAGTACCACAGACAGTGACCGAGTCCGGTATGCATTTCAAAATCCCATTTATCCAGCAGGTACATAAGCTTCCTACAGCAATTATGGGATTTGCTATTGGATATGACCAGGATACAGGGGTAAGCATTGGTGATGAATCACTTATGATTACCAACGATTACAACTTTGTAAATGTGGATTTCTATGTAGAATACCGCATTGGTGATCCAATTAAATATCTTTATAATTCTTCTGAACCACAGATGATTTTAAAGACACTTGCCATGAGCTACATTCGTGATACCATTGGTCTTTACAATGTAGATGATGTTATTACAACAGGTAAAAATGAAATTCAGGCAGAAATTAAAGAAAAACTGATTAAACGTCTGGAAGAAGAGGATTTGGGTATCCAGTTAGTTAACATCACAATTCAGGATGCAGAACCACCTACAACAGAGGTTTCTGATGCATTTAAAGCAGTTGAAACTGCAAAACAGGAAAAAGAAACAGCCATCAATAAGGCTACAAAATATAAAAACGAACAGCTTCCTGCTGCCGAAGCTAAAATCGACTTAATTTTAAAAGAAGCGGAAGCACAAAAGAGTGCCCGTATTAATGAAGCTAATGGTCAGGTGGCACGTTTTGAAGCACTTTATGCAGAATATAAGAAATATCCATTAATTACAAAGCAGCGTATGTTTTATGAAACAATGGAAGAAATTCTTCCGGATTTAAAGGTTGTAATTGATAATGGGGATGGAACAACACAGACTGTTATATTGGATAATTTCTTAGGAAGTACATCTTCAAATACTAATGGGGGAGGTAACTAGGCATGAAAAAAGGAGTAAAATTTGGCGGTATATTAGTTCCGTTTTGTATATTAGCAGTAGTTATTATTCTTAGTAATTCCATCGTGGTAACACAGCATGATGAATATAAGATTATTCGTGAATTTGGAAAGATTGTAAGAGTTATTGATACATCAGGTCTTTCTTTTAAAACACCTTTTATTCAGAGTACACAATCATTACCAAAGAATGTACAGCTTTATGATCTTCCTATTTCTGATGTAATTACAAAGGATAAGAAGACAATGGTATGTGACAGCTTCGTACTTTGGAAAATCACAGATGTACAGAAGTTTATCAAATCCTTAAGCGGACAGATTCCAAATGCAGAGTCCCGTATTAATACAATGGTATATAACTCTGTAAAGAATGTCATAAGTAGTATGCCACAGACAGAAGTAATCAGTGGAAGAGACGGAGAACTGGCAGCAGCAATCCGCGAAAACGTTGGCAGTACACCAGAACAGTATGGTATTGAGATTATTGCCATTGAGACAAAGCATTTAGACTTACCGGATGCCAATAAAGAAGCTGTTTATGAACGTATGATTTCTGAACGTAATAACATTGCCGCACAGTATACAGCAGAAGGTAGCTCTGAAGCACAGAAGATTAAGACAGAAACAGATACAACAATTGCAATCCAGATTTCTGAAGCAGAAGCAGAAGCAGAAAAAATCATTGCAGAAGGTGAATCTGAATATATGAAGATTCTTTCAGCAGCATATAATAGTGAGGATAAGGCAGATTTCTATACCTTTGTACGTTCCTTAGATGCAGCTAAGCTTACCATGACAGGAGATAATAAGACATTAATCCTTTCTAAGGATTCTCCAATTGCACAGATATTTATGGAAATTGAATAATATATTTGTTTTGAAAAATTGCACCGTCATTATGGCGGTGCAATTTTTAGTTTAAAGAAGAACATTAAAATCCTTGATTTTCCGCCACTGGCTATTTTTTGGGGTGTTAATTTTAGAGAGGGATGATATACTTTAGGTAGAAAGAAAGGCGGAAGAATATGGATACAATAGAAAATAAAGAAAAAGAATGGGACAGATTATTAAAAATCAAAACATCTGGAAGAGATGCTTCTAAATCAAATCAATACAATTACCCTTATGAACCAACCCCTTATGCGGTGCTGGAACGTCTGGCGAATAGTGGTCTGATAGGGAAAAAGGATGTGGTATTGGATTATGGCTGCGGGAAAGGAAGAGTAGATTTTTTTCTGTCTTATCAAACAAAAGCCAAAACCATTGGAATTGAATATGATGAGAGAATCTATTATTCGGCTTTGGATAATCAGAAATCAGCAGTAACAGAAAAACATTCCTACACCGGCAAGACATCAATTTTTTTGTTGGAAAGAGCAGAACAATACCAAGTACCGGAAGAAGTGACCTGTTGTTATTTCTTTAATCCATTTTCCGTAGAATTATTGCAAAAGGTTCTAGCAAGAGTGTTAGAATCCTATTATAGAAATCCTAGAAAAATTAAGCTTTTTTTCTACTATCCATCCGAAGAATATATTTCTTATCTTATGATGGTGGAGGAATTGCAGTTTGAGGATGAGATTGATTGTATGGATATAGGGGATGGGGAAAGCAGCAGAGAAAAAATAGCGGTGTTTTCGATGTCATATCAAATCTTAGATTAATTGTGTAGAAATTTTATGACTTCAAATTGGTCTGATTTTAACAGAAGACAGGTAAGATTACCTGCCTTCTGTTTTTTATAAATAAGACAACTCAAGAAGAGCACTGGCGTTTGTTTCAGCAATCTACTTCTTTGTTGCTTTATCAATACATGGGTTAGAGTGCAACACATTCAACTATTTACATTTCTCGGGTTTATCAAATCCTGGGTTGAATGCGTAGAAGTTCTTAAAGTTCAGATCATCCTGCACTCTTCTTAATGCCTCCCCAAATCTCTGATAGTGAACCAGTTCACGTTGTCTTAAGAAGCGGATTGGGTCACAGATTTCAGGATCTTTAATAAGACGGAGAATGTTGTCATAAGTGGTGCGGGCTTTCTGCTCTGCTGCCAGGTCTTCCGTTAAATCAGTAATGGCATCACCCTTTGACTGGAATTCACAGGCATTGAATGGAACTCCGCCTGCTGCCTGAGGCCATAAGCCTACAGTGTGGTCTACATAGTAGTTAGCAAAGCCACGGCCTTCGATTTCTTCTGGTGTTAAATCGCGGGTAAGCTGGTGAACGATGGTGGAAATCATTTCCATGTGAGCAAGTTCTTCCGTACCGATATCTGTTAATAATCCTGCCACTTCTCTGTAAGGCATTGCATATCTTTGAGAAAGATAACGCATGCTGGCAGCTAATTCACCATCCGGTCCACCAAACTGGCTAATGATTACCATTGCCATTTCAGGGTTGCTTTTTGTAATGTTGATTGGATATTGAAGACGTTTTTCATAATTCCACATTTAACGGCACTCTCCTTCCCAAGGCCAAGGGGTTTTTACCCATGCCCAGTAATTATTATTACAGGAATTGTTGCTGGAAACATTGCGAATAGTGAGCGGACCATATAACTGGGTATACTCATCAACTGCCTGTTTATAAAGCTTTTTATAATTTTCATAATATTCCATTGCCTGCATGTCGCAAGGATGTGTGTCCAGATAGAGGGTGACATCATCAATAGCGAAGCCAACTTCATGAATAAAATAGAGTAATTTTGCCTGATTTCTATCTGTCATATTAATCACATCTCCTTTCACAACGTTCCATTCTTTGGCGCTGTTCAGCTCTTTCGCAGTGTTCCATACGTTGGCACTGGCCTGCTCTTTCGCAGTGTTCCATACGTTGGCACTGGCTTGCTCTTTCGCGCTGTTCCATACGTTCGCGTTGTTCAGTTCTTTCGCGGCGGTCCATACGTTCGTGCGGGCGGGTTCTTTCGTAGCGCTCCATTCTTTCATTGTTACGGCATTCTCTACTGTTTCCACATACACGGGAAGCATGCTGGAATGGGAAAATCAGTTCCTCAAAAATGGTTCCGTGCTCTAAACCTTTGGAACATTCATAGACATTTTGCCACTGTTGCCATGGTACATATGCCATAGCGAGAGGCATAGCCTGTAATGGATCATAGGTCATGCTTTCGCCACAGGTTGGTGTGACCATGTCGTGGCAACATGAATTCTGATTACGTTGCAATCTATTATTCATAACTTTATCAATCCTCTCATATAATAGAGCTGTTTTTTGAATCAGCTTACTATACTATATGAAAAAAAAGAGAATTTGTGAGAAAATTGC
>CAYTGQ010000086.1:0-9686 GCA_964437345.1 uncultured Lachnoclostridium sp.
TACCTGGTAAGAAGGAATATTGATTGTCTTTCCATTTACTGTTACGTGTTTGTGGTCAACGATCTGTCTAGCTTCTTTTCTTGTTCTACCATAACCTAATCTGAAGATTACGTTATCAAGTCTTAATTCAAGAAGAATCATTAAGTTTTCACCGGTTGTACCGTTTTTCATCTTCTGTGCTTTAGCAAAGTTATTTCTGAAAGGTTTTTCTAAAACACCATAAATAAATTTAGCTTTCTGTTTTTCTCTTAACTGTAAGCCATATTCGCTCATTTTCTTGTTAGCTCTTGCTGTTGAACGATTAGACTTTTTATCAAGTCCCATGTATACAGGATCAAGGCCAAGTGCTCTACATCTCTTAAGGACTGGAGTTCTATCTACTGCCATCTTATTCTACCTCCTATTAATAATTACACACGTCTACGTTTTGGTGGGCGGCATCCGTTATGTGGTACTGGAGTTACATCTTTGATACTTGTAACTTCAATTCCGCATGCCTGAAGTGCACGGATAGCTGCTTCACGACCTGAACCAGGTCCTTTTACCATAACTTCTACAGATTTTAAACCATGTGGTAACGCTGCTTTTGCTGCTGTTTCAGCTGCCATCTGAGCTGCGTATGGAGTGGATTTTCTAGAACCTCTGAAACCTAAACCACCTGCACTAGCCCAAGAAAGAGCATTACCTTCTGCATCTGTCAGCGTAACGATTGTATTATTAAAAGATGACTGAATATGTGCTTGTCCACGATCAACGTTTTTCTTAACACGTCTTTTTGTCACTTTTTTTGCTACTTTTTTAGCCATTGACAAACCCTCCTATTGGATTCAAAATAAATCTTTTTTTCTTAATAATAATAATTTTTAATACATTTCGCATGCTTAGTTGCTGAACTTCGTTCATCAACACGCGAGTGCCTCGCTTATGTCTGCTCCATTCTTTGTGCCTGCTAAGCTGCGCTTATCGCACAAATCTTGTCGCATCCGCATGCTCGGTTACTATCGCGATTATTTTTTCTTGTTAGCAACTGTACGCTTAGGACCTTTTCTTGTTCTAGCGTTTGTCTTAGTCTTCTGTCCACGAACTGGAAGACCTTTTCTGTGACGGATTCCTCTGTAACATCCGATTTCCTGTAATCTCTTGATGTTAAGAGCGATTTCTCTACGTAAATCACCTTCTACTGTCTGAGAAGCATCGATTACGTCACGAATTCTTCCTACTTCTTCGTCTGTTAAATCTTTGCAACGTGTATCTGGGTTAACGTTTGCTTCTGCAAGAATGCGGTTAGCACTTGTTCTTCCGATACCGTATACATAAGTAAGACCGATTTCAACACGTTTTTCTCTTGGTAAATCTACACCACTAATACGAGCCATTGTGTTCTACCTCCGTAAATTTTCAATAAAGTTAATTTAAATAATGATTATGTAACAAACAACTTATCCGGGTATATCCCTTTCGGTCACTTATTACATCAGCCGCTTTAAACCATGATGCCTGTCGGCACTAGAAACAGCGATAATGACACTGTCTCTAAAACGGGTAATCACTCCGTCCACAGTATCACGCTACCTCAGTAGCTGTAACACAAAAAGCAAGGAACTATTCTTATATTAAACATGAGAAAGCCAAAGTAGTTAAAACTTCTTTGGTTCTCTATATGATTATATTTATTAGCCTTGTCTCTGTTTGTGTCTTGGATTCTCACAGATTACTCTGATAGATCCTTTTCTTTTAATGATTTTGCATTTTTCGCAAATAGGTTTTACTGATGATCTTACCTTCATTGCAATCTCTCCTTTCGCAAAAGTCCATCTAATATGTTATCACAAGTTTTTTCAAATTGCAAGCACTTTTTTCTGTTTTTTGATTTTTATTTTTTTAGCAACAGTTCAGCCACAGCTCGTGTCCAAATCTACGCTTCTTATTCGCTGCTACCGCAGCTAGACACTCGCTTATGTCAGAACGCCATATGCAGATATTTGTATAAATTGCTTTGTGAACAAGTTCCCACGCAATCATAAAAATATCTGCGCATGGCCGAACTGTTGCTTAAAACTCTATCTCATTCCACACTGCTGTACTAATAACCAGCTTATATTTCTCTGACCATTCAGTATACTTCTGGCGGAAGAGTTCATCCTGTCTTTCAGCAATTATTTCTTCTTTCTTGGCAAGGGTTGCATCTTCATCATAATCGCTGACACAGTAAATGATATAGTATCCATTTGTTCCAGTGATAAGCTGACTTATTTCTTCTGACTTAAGCTGCATGGCCGCGTCCCCAAAATCTTCCGGCATGTCAGTTTTTCCAAAGGTGATTTCCACTTCATCAACATCGCTATTCGCATCTGCAAAGGAATAGAAGCTGGTGTCTAATTCTAAAGCCTCCTTATATAATGCTTTTGCCTCTTTCTTTGCCTGTCTTTTTTCTTCCTCATTCATATCGACTTTATTGCCATTTTCATCAGTTCCTTTGGTCATTACCATCAGGTACTGTACTGTAATCTGTTTTGCTTCTTCATCGGAAATGTTCGTATCCACTTCATTAGCAACAATCTCGTATACCTTTTCAGCCAAAATATGATCTTCATAAATTCCTGCCATCATTTCTTCTGTCAGACGATACTCTGCTGCATCTTCTTCACTGACTGTTTCCATAAAGCGTTCTGCCATATTTTTAGCTTCCTGCAATTCATCCTCATCCAGCTCGATATCCATCCTTGCTCCCTGCTGGCAAATGATTTTTACCTGTGTCAGTTCATCTACAATCCGGTCCTTGGCATAAGTTTCAAAGCTAACACCCTCCTCTACCTGAAAATCCCAGATATCTTCACCCATAGCCGGCTCATACTGCTGCTTTAACATATAAATATAGGCAAATGCTTCTTCATAGGTAACACTTTCATTACCTACAACCATCAGAACACCTTCTGCAAGTTCTTTGATGTTGCCGCCTATCTTTTCCGTATCATCATCTCTGCCACAGGCAGTAAAAGTCAACAGTATTAAAAACATGACTGCTGCAAATACAACCTTTTTGTACACTGTATTTTTCATTTTATCCTTCCATTCTGCCGCTTTGGCGGCTTTAAATACCCTGCTTATTCCAGCAATCCATTGATATCTTCTACCATCTTCTTCAATCTGTCAAAGAAATCATATGGTTCAATCTTATATTTTTTATTCTTCCATGCCAAATCCAGTTGAAAATATGGATTAGCCTCTGCCACAAATTTAAGTGCTCCCTTATAGCTTTCCAATAATGGCTGAATTTTGTTCACATCTACATTGGCTTTATTATACACAAAAAATTTCACTTCATAACCTCTGTGAAGCACCTGTGTAATATATGCCTTATGGGCAATTGCCTTAATAAATGCAATATTCAGAAGGTTATTTACGCAGGCCGGCATTTCACCAAAACGGTCCAATAATTCTTCCTGCATATCCATGAATTCTTCTTCATTTTCAATATCAGCCACCCTTTTATACATTTCAAGCTTCTGAAATTCACTCTTAATATAAGAAGGCGGAATGTACGCATCTAAGTCAATATCCACATTAGTTTCAAATTCTTCTGTAATGACATCTTCGCCCTTTAGAGCCTTAACTGCTTCATTTAACATCTTACAGTACAAATCATAACCAACTGCTTCCATATGTCCGTGCTGTTTTGCTCCAAGAAGATTACCTGCTCCACGGATTTCCAAATCTCTCATGGCAATCTTGAAGCCTGAACCAAGCTCTGTAAATTCCTTGATAGCCTGCAAACGCTTTTCTGCTACTTCCTTCAGCATCTTATCACGCTTATACATTAAAAATGCATAGGCAGTACGGTTAGAGCGTCCAACTCGTCCTCGAAGCTGATATAGCTGGGATAAGCCCAGACGGTCTGCATCATCAATAATCATCGTATTTACATTGGAAATATCCATTCCGGTTTCAATAATTGTCGTAGAAACCAGTACATCAATTTCCCCATTGATAAAGCCAAACATAATTTTTTCCAGCTGACGCTCACTCATCTGTCCATGGGCAAATGCCACATTGGCATCTGGTACAAGATTGGCTATCATGTTTGCCACTTCGTCGATATTACTTACCCTGTTGTAAACATAATATACCTGTCCACCTCTGGTAAGCTCACGATTGATAGCTTCACGGATAATCTCTTCATTGTGCTCCAACACATAAGTCTGAATCGGCATACGGTCCACCGGAGGTTCTTCCAGCACACTCATATCACGAATCCCAACAAGACTCATATGGAGAGTTCTTGGAATCGGTGTCGCACTTAAAGCCAATACATCCACATCCTGCTTTAACTGTTTAATTTTCTCTTTATCTGAAACACCAAAACGCTGTTCCTCATCTATAATTAAGAGACCGAGATTCTTAAACTGAACATCTTTAGAAAGAACTCTGTGGGTTCCAATTAAAATATCCAACTGTCCCTTTTTCAGACGTTCCAATGCTTTCTTCTGCTGTGCCGGTGTACGGAAACGGGAAAGCATATCTACACTGACCGGAAAATCCTTCATTCTTTGGACAAAGTTATTGTAATGCTGCTGTGCCAAAATAGTTGTTGGTACAAGGAATACAACCTGTTTACCGTCATTAGCCGCCTTAAAAGCTGCGCGAATTGCAATTTCTGTCTTACCAAATCCAACGTCACCACATATCAAACGGTCCATGATTTTTTTGCTTTCCATATCACGTTTGGTCTCTTCAATGGCAGTCAACTGGTCTTCCGTTTCCTCATAAGGAAACATTTCTTCAAATTCTCTCTGCCATACAGTATCCGGTCCAAATTCATATCCTTCTCTTGACTGGCGTTTTGCATAAAGCTCTACCAGTTCCTTTGCAATTTCCTTAACGGCACCTTTTACTCTTGTCTTTGTGTTTTTCCACTCAATGGAATTCAATTTATTAAGCTTTGGTGTCTTTGCTTCTGCTCCTGCGTACTTTTGTAATACATCAAGCCCGGTAGCCAGAACATACAGCACCCCGCCGCCTGCATATTCAATTTTCACATAATCCTTTGTGGTCTGGTCAACCTGAATCTTCTCGATTCCTTTATAAATACCAAGACCATGATTTTCATGTACGACATAATCACCAACATTCAAATCTGTAAAGCTTTGAACCTTGGTTCCTTCGTAAGAAGATTTCTTCTTACGTTTCTTTTTCTTTTCGCCACCGAAAATATCACTTTCTGAAATAAATACAGACTGTACCAGTGGATATTCAAAGCCTTTTCGGAGATTTCCATGAGTGACCATAATCTCCCCCGGCTTTAATTCTTTTTCTAAATCATCACTATAGTATACATTCAGGCCGCAGTCTCTTAAATTCTCGCTGAGACGTACCGCTCTGGTTCTGGAACCGGAGAAAAGCACTGTTTTATAGCCTTTCTGTTTCCATAACCCCAGATCCTTAACAAGAACTTCAAAATTATTGTTATATGGATTAACTGATTTTACAGTAAAATCAAATTTTTCTTTAACACTAAAATCCGGAACCTTATAATCCATAGTACTAAGAAGCACCAGTTGTTGAGCGGAAAGCTTTGCAAACAATTCCTTATAAGGAAAAATAACATCCATCTGCCCTGGCAGAATATAACCCTTTTCAATACGGTTCATCATACTTTCGCGGAATTCCAGTTCTGTCGCTTCGCCTTTCTCCGCTGCTCTCCCCGGTTCATCCAAGAAAAATACAGTTTCTTCCTTATTAAAATAGTCAAAGAAGCTCATTGTATTATCATAAAAATATCGGATATAGCTTTCCATGCCCATGGAACCGCTGTATATATCTACTTTATCCTTGAATTCTTCTATAATATCTTTAATTCTTCTGACTTCTTCCAGCTTTTTCTCTTCTCTGAGTCCGGCTATATAACTTTCTTTATCTGCTTCAAGAACCTTAAGCCCTTTTTCTAAGGTCTCTTCATCCATAATAATTTCAGAAGCAGGATAAATAACAAATTCCTTAACATTTTCAATGGAACGCTGGCTTTCCACATCAAAAGAACGGATGGTGTCAATCTCATCATCCCAAAGTTCAATTCGATATGGACACTCCTCCGTTAAAGGGAATACATCAATAATACCTCCACGGACTGCAAACTGACCCGGTGCTTCTACCTGTCCACAGCGCTCATATCCAAGATGGACCATTTTCTTTTTCAGGTCATCCAAATCAATGATATCTCCTTCTGCCATGGAAATGATATGTGCTTTCAGAAAATCCAATGGCAAAATCCGGTCCATTCCACCATCAATCGAAACAACTATAGTAGAAGGCTGCTTTTCGATAAGACGCTTCAAAATTCGCAGACGTTCTCTTACAATGGCATTTCCGTGAATATCGGCACTGTAAAACATAATATCTTTTGCAGGATATAAAAATACATTTCTGCTATATAATTTATAATCTTCATAGATTTCTTTGGCTTTCAGCTCATTATAGGTTACAATTACCTGAAATGTGCTTTTTTCTCCCAAGCCAGACATCAAATGGCACTTCTGTGAATCAATACATCCGGTAATATGCACTGGTGTATTTCCCATGGATATACATTTTGCCGCTTCGTTAAATTCACTTAATTCTTTTAATGGTGCTAAAAATGTTCTCACAATAAACTCTCCCATACCGAAGCGTCCCTTTTCTGTGCAAAACATCCCGCATACCATGTCTTCCACGCCCGCTTCTTATTCTTCTGCTACAATCTTCTTGTTATACTGGTTCATGGCTGCATCCACCCCATCTGTTACAATAGACTTGCATGCCTCACTTGCCCTCTTTAAACTTTCTCGTACAGTTGGTTCTTCCTCTTCCGGAAAACGCCCAAGAACATAGTCTGCCAAATCCCATCCCTTTGGCTTGTCTCCTACACCAACCTTTATTCTTGTAAATTCCTGTGTGCCAAGATGGGAAATAATGCTCTTGATTCCATTATGCCCTCCTGCACTTCCTTTGGTACGGATTCTAAGCTGTCCCACATCCAGACTGATATCATCATAGATAATAATCAATTCATCTTCTGCAACCTTATAGTAATCTACCAATTCTCTGACACTCTCTCCACTGAGATTCATGAAAGTCTGTGGCTGTGCCAGAATTACCTTCTGACCTTCAATATAACCTTTTCCGCAAACCGCTTTATGCTTTTTAAAATCTAATGGTATATTATAATCATCTGAAATTCTTGTTATGACATCAAATCCAATATTATGTCTGGTTCCTGCATATTCTCTGCCAGGATTACCTAAACCTACGATAATATACATAATGTTACCTCATCTGTTTTCAATCTTCTTACCTGTAATACTTATTTTTTACTTTTGCTGCCCGATTGTGCTTTTACCTTTCATCACAGCTTGACAGCAAACTAAAGTCTACCATTTTCTAGGCTTTTTCGCAATATCCAGTTGTAAAATCAATCTTATTTTTCAGTTTCCCGCCAGACTCATATCTACGCAGATTATCCATACAAATATCAATAATCATGTCATAGGTTTCATCCAAATGATTAAAGCTTCCCCCTGAAATATGTGGAGTGATAATTACATTTTCCATTTTCCAAAGAGGATGTTCTGCCGGCAAAGGTTCTGTCTCCAGCACATCCAAAGCCGCTCCATCCAGATGTCCTGCCTGTAATACCTCTGTCAAATCCTTTAACACTACTGTATCTCCACGTCCTACGTTCAAAAGCACACTGTCTTTTTTCATACGAAGAAGTCTTTCCTTATTGAAGAGACCTTTTGTCTTAGGTGTACTTGGCAGACAAAGCGCAACCACATCTGCCTCAGGTAATAATCTATCCAAATCATCTGTTGTATAAACCTCATTAAAATAAGGCAGCTTTTCTCCATCTGTTCTTCTAACACCGATAGTATTCGTCTGAAAAGGTACTAAAAGCTTTGCAAAACTGCTGCCAATATCACCAGTTCCCACAATCAGCACATTCTTGCGAAATAAAGTCTTTTCCTTACCCCTGTCAAGCCACACTCCGTCCATCTGCTGGTCGCGATATAAATGCATCCTTTTATATAAGGAAAGAACCATACTCAAAAGATATTCCGAAATAGACAAACCAAAAGCCCCCGTCACATTGGTAAGCTGGACATGCTTTGGAAAATCCGGATTGCTCACATATCTGTCAGCTCCTGCAATCCCAAGCTGAACCCACTCAAGATTTGGCGCCGCTATAATCTCATCAACAGTTGGCTGACCGATGATGATGTTAGCATTTTCTATGTTGTTCTTTAATTCTTCTTTGTTACAAAATACAAATTCATAATTAGGAAATTCGCTTAGGAATTTCTGCTTTTCAGTTTCTTCTATCGGAATGGATATAACTATTTTCTTCATAATCAATTCTCCTAACTTGAAAAGTGGCGGAAATATCACTACTGACATTTCCGCCGTCTACAACTCTTAATATCCTATTCAGAGTCACTTTGTGTTCATATTATATGTCATAAAATCCAAATTATAAAAAATAAAAAAGGAACTCTTCCTGAGCCCCTTTCCTTTGAATAAGCAATAATATCTTTCTCACTCCGGAAAAAGACTTCTTTGTACTTATATCATATCGATTCTACTGCTGATTGTCAATAAAATTTTTCATATCCAAAATATATTTCTGTAGTGAATCATCCTTTGATAAACCAAGTATTTTTCTTAATTCAGCCAATTCGTCCTGTGCACAATTACGTTCCGCTTTAACTTTAGAAATATACTCTAATCTATCATTTAAACGTTTGGTTAAATCAGAATAATATCTCATTAAACCGACTGTTTTAGCAATCTTTTCATCTATAGATTTCATATCTGCTTTTGATAAAGTTCCCACTAAATCCCCAAGCCTTGCTTTACTAACACATATCATATTGGAAACATTAGCCTGTCCATCAAGAATAACATTCCCCGATTCATCTGTCAGAGGTGTAATATTGGCTACACAAGGTAAATCACTGGTATCATGTGTAATTGGAACAACAATGGTATTACCAGAATGCCGATTACCTACATCATTTTGAATAACAACTGCTGGTCTCTCCTTTTGCATCTCACTACCAATGCCACAACCAAAATTACAACGATATACCTGACCGCGTCGCACTATGCGTGAACGAGTATTTTCTGCCAATGAGTCAAGATACAATTTTGTCTTTAACCATTCAAGCATTTTTTGAATCTGTCTAAGTTCAATTTTCATTATTTCTTCTCTCCTCATGTTTCTTCTTTAATTTTTTTCTGTTGTCAAACAGCAATCCTCTCTTTTAAATATTATTATTCTTGGAAACTTCTGATTTTTAGATTAAAAGATTTAATTAGATTGATTAATAGATTTTTATTCGAATAAAACCTTGCTAAAAGTATATATCTTTTTCACACAAAATACTATTGTTATTTTTAAACAAATTTATTTTAGACTTTTATAAAAAATGACTATGCTACCAAAAGGTATTTCAACTGCCCTTCTGGGTATCTTACCCCTTAGCCTCTTGTTATTTACAAATGTATTTGCTACCATTTAATCACGATATATGCATTTATCAGAATGATAATAAAGGAGTGAAATTTTGAAATTAACAATTAACAAAAACACCAATCAAAGTGATACTGAAATCATTATTAACTGTCCTTATATAGATAAACCCACACAAAATATA
>CAYTGQ010000087.1:0-9534 GCA_964437345.1 uncultured Lachnoclostridium sp.
AAATGTGTTGCAGGAGAAGATGTAATCTTTCCCGGAATTCCGCCCAGCCCCTCTTTAATAAGCTGTTTTAATGACCATCCTGCACAGTAGCCTGTTAACATGGATAAGTCATGAATATGAATATCTGCATTTCTATGTGCATTGGCAATTTCACCGTCATAAATTTCTGACAGCCAGTAGTTAGCTGTAATAGAACCAGAATTATGTAAAATAAGTCCACCTACAGAATATGTAACAGTTGAATTTTCTTTTACACGCCAGTCTTCTTCTCGTACATAGCTGTCTACAATCTCTTTATAATCCAGAATAGTAGACTTCATATTACGAATTTTTTCACGGTTTTTACGATACAGAATAAAAGCCTTGGCAGCTTCTGTATAGCCAGACTGCTCCAGAACATGCTCTACACTATCCTGTACATCTTCTACATGAATTTTACCTTCAGATACTTTTGGCTGAAAGTCTGCTGTTACTCTTAAAGCCAGCAAACCGATGATATCTTCATTATAAAGCATTTTAGTTGCATCAAATGCTCTTTTGATTACATGCGAAATTCTTTCTAACTGAAACTCTGTTACCGCTCCATCACGTTTTATTACTTCTAACATTGGTATTGCCTCCCATTTTATTACATTATTTTTTCATTTGCTACAAAATCATTTCCAGAATCCATTCTATCAGAACGCCAGACATCCGTCAATAGAAAAACACCATATATAGTGTCTGACTTTTTCACAAGACACACATATGGTGTTTTTGTCTACATTTGTCTCATTCCCTCAATCCCTTGCTATTACTGGATTCGAGAATTAATTGTACTTTTTATAGACCTGAATATACCTCTTTTGGCACATATGCTTTTACAAAAATTCCATCTTCTCTGTATTCCTCTTCTAAAAGCTGGCCATACTTACGGATAATCTGAATTTTACCTGCTTCCTGATAAGAATATACTCTTTCGATTAATATTTTCTGTTCTTTTAAAATCTCTTCAATAGTATCCAGCAGCGTATCCATACCAATCTGCTTCTTTGCTGAAATTTTTACAATCTTGTCTGCTTTAAAGTCTTTGATAATCTGCTCTGTTTCCAGCTTATCCTGCTTATTGAATGCTGTAATAATCGTCTTATCAGACACTCCCAGCTTTTCTAATGTCTCATATACAACATGCATCTGCGTATAAGCCTCTTCATTTGATGCATCCACTACATGCAGAATGATATCCGCATATTTCGCCTCCTCCAAGGTGCTTCGAAATGCATCAATCAGATGATGTGGCAGCTTACGGATAAATCCTACTGTATCAGTAAGCAGAATCTGCTGCCCGCTTTCCAATGTAAGATTACGTGTAGTAGGATCCAGCGTGGCAAACAGCTTATCTTCCTCTAACACTCCTGCATTGGTCAGTGTATTCAACAAAGTAGATTTACCTGCATTAGTGTATCCCACTATTGATACAATTGGTACCGGATTACGGCTTCTCTGCTTTCTTGCTGTCTCTCTGGAACGTTTTACCTCTTCCAGTTCCTTATTAAGCTGCGAAATTCTGTCACGTATCAATCGACGGTCCATTTCCAGTTTCTTTTCTCCCGGTCCCCTTGTACCAATTCCTCCACCAAGTCGGGATAGAGAGCTTCTAAGACCAACCAGTCGGGAAGCTCTGTACTTTAACTGGGCAAGTTCTACCTGAATCTTACCTTCTTTGGTTGATGCTCTCTGTGCAAAAATATCCAGAATCATAACCGTACGGTCAATTACCTTAATATCCAGCTCCATTTCCAGATTCTTAAGCTGTGCTGGCGATAATTCGTCATCACACACCACTCCGGTCGCATCTAATTCCCATATCATTTCTTTTACTTCAGCAATCTTCCCTTTGCCAATATAAGTACCTGGATGAATTGCTTCTCTGTTCTGTATTACCTTGGCTACTGTAACAGCTCCTGCTGTCTTTGCCAGTTCTTCCAGCTCGTCCAAAGATTTCTCTGTATCATCTTTTTCATAAGTAGCAACTCCAACCAGAATAATTCTTTCTTCTTGCTCTTTTATTTCATGCAACTGCGACATTTCTTCAAACCCTCTATATTGTTATTCATATATTCTCGTTTCTAAAAAATCTTTTTCTTTTAATACCTTTTCATCTTCCGGATATATAGCCAGATATTCTTTACAGGCTTCCAAAGCATCTGCATATTTCTTCTGTTTCTCCAGTGCAATAATCTGATTATACATCAAAGGTTTTGTCCATATGGTATTTTCCACTTCCTGACCTTGTTTAAAATAACTAAGGGCAATCTCATATTCCTCGGCTGCAAGATAACAGTTGCCCAGCTGATTATAGATTAGACCTGCATCCTGTTCCAAATCCTTTTCCAGAGCCATTTCAAAACATTCAATGGCTTTTTCATATTCTCTCTTCTTATAATAACAGTCTCCCAGAAAATAATATGCTTCTGGAAGCTCTTCTTTCAGTTTCTTAAATCCGGAAATGGCAACCTCATATTGTTCCATATAATAATACGTCTTGGACAGGTTTAACTTATACTCATCACCTTTACCTGTTAAAGTCAATGCCCGCTCCAGCGTTTTCAGAGCTCCTGCTTCATCTCCTACTTCTTTCTGCGCAAAAAATTTTCCAAAATAAAGTTCAAAGTCAGACAAATCAATAGCAATGGCCGACTCAAAATCAATAATTGCCTGGTCATAATCTCCCATGGCTTCTTCTGCTAAAATCTTATATTTTAAAATATCCAAATCAATTTCTGATAAATATGGAATATCTAAGGCATAGCTGAACATGGAAACTGCTTTCTTATATTCTCCCATTTTATAATAAGTAATTCCCTGACAACGATATACCTTCTTATTATTTTCTAAAGAATCTTCATCACTTTCAGTGCTATAAGACTGTTCAAATTCTTTGATTGCTTCTTCATATTGACCATTTTCCAAATATTCATTCCCTTGGTCATAATGTTTTTCTAATTCACGATTCCCACAACCAGTACATAAAATCATAATTAAACTAAGTAATAGAATACTAGTTAATGCTCTCTTCATAGTCCCTTCTCCTCATCTTCAGTTTTCCATGCTTCTATTATAACTTTCCAAATGTTTTTTCGCAATCCTCTTAAAAGATCAAATCCGACTTTTTTTTGCCAAATCTTTAGAATATTGTATATGTATTGTAACAAAATATTGGTAGACTGTTTCAAACAAGAGTGTTACAATAAGAAAGTTGTCATTCATTGACAGCTTTTAGCTATAAAAAAAGGGGACGATATATTATGCACAAAACTAGGCAATCTATAACCAGAAAATTAACCAGTCTGTTAATAGGCGTTCTTATAATAGGGATATTAAGCGCGACTCTAGGTTCTGTTTCTGCGGAAGCAAAATCAGAAACCACTACACTCCGTATTATCTCCACAGGAGATTTACACGGTCAGCTGACCACAACCAATTATGATAGTGCAGGTGAACACACCGGAAGTCTGGCACAAGTACATACCTTAATCAAATCTGCCAGAAAAGCCATCAAAAATGGCAACAGCATTACTGTCGATTTAGGTGATACTATTTATGGCTATGGTACTGATTATGTTATTTCCAATAATGGAACAGAATATATGTACAAGGCTATGAAAAACATCGGTTATGATGCTATTCTTCTTGGCAACCATGACTTAGACTATGGTTACGAATATACCAAAAAACAGCTTAAAGCTTCGGGACTTTCTGATTTATGTGTAGTATCCAATGTATATGATGTAGAGACAGGAAAAACAGTCTGGAACCAGAATAAAATAATTACAAAAAAATTGAAAACCAATACTGGAAGAACCATTTCTGTAAAAATCGGAATTGCAGGTGTTACTCTTCCTTCTTTAACTACTTACTATAACCATGCAGGGATTCTTTCCACCAAAACTATGGCTGAAAGTGTCAAAGAACAAGTGGCTGCTCTTCAAAAGAAAAATGCTGATATTATTATTGTTCTTGCTCATGGCAATATGGGTTCTGCCGGTACAGAAGAAATTTATGACATTACCAAAATCGATGGTGTTGATGCTATTATGTTTGGTCATCCTCATGTGAATTTTCCTTCTGACGACAATAATGTTGCTTCCTATTACAAATTGCCGGGTGTAAACAAAGAAACCGGATTAATAAATGGTATTCCTGTAGTTTCTGTAAGTGACCATGGAATCGGAATTGGAATCGCAGATTTAACACTTTCTGTAAATTCCTCAGGAAAAGTAAGCGTTAAGAAGTCTGCTGCCAAGATTTCCTATGTAAAAAGTTCCACTACTTCCAGCTCAGACATTACCAAATTCAAGAGTCTCTATGAGGCAGAGATCAAAGCAACCTATGAAAAAACCATCGGTGCTCTGGAAGATGCTGCTTCCGTAACTAACTACTTTGGTCTTCTTTCTGACAACAAAGCGTTACAGCTTACCAATGAAGCAAAAATACAATTAGGACTTTCCTATATAAATGAAAAGCATTCCGACCTTTCTGACTATGCAAACTATCCTGTAATTGCTGTCAGCAATTATAAGAAATACGGTAAAGAATCCTATTCTGACTACATTAATGTGAGTGGTCAAATTACGGTTGGTGATATTTTAAGTATCCAGTCCTACAATCATGAGTATACCTGTATTTATGAAATTACCGGGAAACAGCTTAGAGAGTGGTTAGAATACTGTGCCAGTGCTTATGAAAAAACAGGAAGTTCTAAGAAATGGCCAGATTCTAATATTAACAATTATGTTGAGAAAAAGGGGCTTTCTCCTGTTTTAATGCCGGAATGGACTAACAACTGGTCTAACTTCAGTATTTTTGATGGAATTGAATACACAATTGATACCTCACAGCCTGCCAGATATGATATATACGGCAATGTTATCGCTTATGGCTATTCCCGTATCAGCAGCCTGACCTACAATGGAAGAGCCATTACCGATGATACCCGACTGATTTTAGTTTCTGATTATATTGCACCAAGCAAACCTGTAGTTGGTGCTGCTCTTTCTGAACAAAGACTTAAAAAGACAGATATTCACAGTTCTATTCTGTTAAGTCAATACATATCAAAACAGATGGAATTTGGTGCAATACCTGGAACAGCTGATGATAACTGGCATGTGGATTTTCCAACAGGAAGTCATTATCTTGTACGTTCCAGTTCTCTGTCTCTTACTGAGGCTCAAAACCAGCCTTGGTATGTAAGTGCTTTAAAAACCACTGATAACTATATTTATTATCAGGCTGCTTTTACTTCCGGAAGTTATCAGGATACTAATGGTCCTACCTTAGTTCTTGCTCCTACCATTGAAGTAGAAACTAATCGCAATATTCCGGTCATGGTTCAGGCTACCGATCCTTCCGGTGTTGTATCATGTAAATATGTAGAGGGCTATCATGATGTTGATGATGCTATCTGGAATATTTCGCCGATTACAATTTCAGGAAACTATTTTACTGCTACTCAGAATGGAACCTACTCTGTTATGGCAATGGATATATATGGTAATAAAACAGTAAAGCATATTACCATTTCTAACATTAATACTAACATATTACAGGTTCCTTCTGTAGACAACTACACAAACCGTAAAACTGTTATCAGTGGCAGTGGAGAACCTAACGCAGCTATTTATTTTTCCTGCAAAACAGGTACATATGAATCTATCGTAGCTCCAGATGGTACCTTTTCTTATGAACTTCCTGCACAGGAAGCTGACACTACTGTTAAAGTACAGCTTTCTGATAGTACAGGCAGAAAGAGTGCTATCGTAAATGTTCCTGTTAACCGTACAGGGCCGAACCTGCCTACAGTCAATACACTGACAAACAAGCAGGATAAGATAACTGGTGATTTAAATGATACAACCAGTCAGATTTTCGCCATAGTTGGAAGTAAAGTATATGTTGCTAAAAATGGTGGTAAAGAAGCTTACAAGGCATCTTCCGTATACAACGCTTCCAAAACAATTGTAACTACAGATTTTTCTACTTCTGGTACTAAGTTCAGTTTTGAAATTCCAATCCAGAAAGCAGATACATCTATCAAGGTTTATGCAGTAGATAAAATTGGACGTATCAGCCGTGTATCCAAGCTTGACGTTGAAGGTGTTGCACCAAACCAGCCTGTCGTCTATACAGCCTGCAACGCTGAAAACCATATTTTTGGTTATGTACCTGAATCAACCGGAATCTATGATATCACTGCTGTTGTTGATGGCAAAATATATACCGGAACTACTGATTCACAGGGATATTTTTCTATTGAAACAGATAATTTGAAAGCAAATACAATTATTTCTGTCACTGCTTCTGATGTGGTAAACAGTACAACCAGAACCAGTGCAACAGGAAGCCGTATTGTTGAATCCTACGAAACATATATCGAGAAAGAAAACCGTTACTCACTGGTTACTCTTTATCCTGTAAACAGTAAGTCCACCATAGTTATGGGTGAATTAGCCTCCGGATATTTAGATGCCCTCTATCTCAAGGTTGATGGAACCTGTTATACCATCCAGACCTCAGCAAATGGTACATTCACCTTTGACCTTCCTGAAACACTGGAACCAGACACAAAAATTCATGCAGTTTATCGCGATAAATACAGCAACATCCATGAAACAGCAAGCATTACTGTTAGTCTGGCACTTCCAGATACACCTAAACTTCTGACAGAAGTTATTTACAATAATACAACGGAAGTTTCCATTTTATCTAAAGACCCTTGTACGGCCACTGTAAAAATAAACGGAAAACTTTATACTTCCGAAAAAGGTACTTATAACGAGGAACTGGGTGGCTATGTCTACCAGGTTGAAATCGAAAAATCTCCTGCCAATAGCACTGCCTATATCTTCATGGAAAATGCTACTGGAAGAGGTAATAAGATTCAGACTTCTATTGTTGCTAAAGTACCTGAAATTTCTGATTTAAATCAGGTAACAACTGCAAGTAAAAAAGTAACCGGTTCAGTAACTCTGGTACTTCCTGCAGAAACACCTGAAGCAGAAGCTTCCACTCCTACTGTAGAAAATACAGAAACAAAGGTATATGCAAAAGTAAAAGGTAAAGATAAAAAAGAAAAGACCTATGAAGGTACTATCAAAGAAAACGGAACTTTCAAAATTGTCTTTGATTCCAAACCGGAAAAAGGAGACAAAATTGTTGTCTGGGCTGAAAATGCCAATGGAAAATCTGAAAAAACAACAATTACTGTAACAGAAAAGAATAAATAGAAGCATAAAAACAGAAAGCAGACAGCTTATTTCCTGTCTGCTTTCTGTTTTCTATTGTTTCGCACTATTGCTTATTAAAATATTTGTTTAATTTAATTCGAATCTCTTAATCAGTTCTGTAAGAGTAGCTGCCTGTTCTGCCAGTTCTTCTGATGTATCAGAGCTTCCCTGGGCAACTATTGAACTGTCTTCAACACCTCTTGCAAATTCTTCTACACCAATTCGAATCTGTTCAATTCCCTCAGCCTGTACCTGAGAATTATCCGCTGTACGCATAATCAACTCATTAACAGCCTCTGTTGCCTTTAATACTTCTTCTAAGGAATCAACAACTGCTTTTGCCAATTCATCACCATGATTGATTTCCTGAATAGAAATGGCAATCAAATCTCTTGTATTATTAGCAGCCTTTGCACTTTCAGCAGCCAGAGAACCTATCTCAGATGCTACAACTGCAAAACCTTTTCCGGCTTCACCAGCTCTTGCTGCTTCAATAGAAGCATTTAATGATAACAGATTTGTCTGGTCTGCAATCTCTTCAATGGTCTTGATAATGCTGACAACCTGACTTGATGTTTCATCAATTTTCTTCATTGCTTCCATCATCTGTGCCATCTGTTCTTTGCAATGTTCCATCATCTCTGCAACCTTCTTAGTTTCACGTGCAGAATCTTTTGCATCCTCCGAATTAGAATTTACCTGTTCAGTGAATGTATTGGTAATTGCCGTAAGCTCTTCTACAGCAGCGGCCTGAGTAGTTGTACTTTCTGCCAGACTTCTTGCCCCTTTTGCAAGTCCTTCTGCTCCATTGTAAACCTGGACTGAGCTTTCCATAATATTTTCCATAACCAGCTGCATGGAACTGGAAATATTTAATAATGCATCCTTTACCTTTGCAAATTCTCCAGTATACTCATTATATAACTCTACCTTTAACTTACCATCTGCAAGACGGTCTAAAGCTCCTGTAATTTCATTAATATAATCTATGTACTTTTTCAATCTGTCTACGGTCTTACCAATAGAATCGCTAAGTTCTCCAATTTCATTATCTGCCTGTACAGATAATTCCACATCCAGATTACCATCAGCTAACTGCTGCGCTACATCATTTAAGCTGATAATCGGCTTTGTAATTCCTACTGCTACCTTCTTAATATTTAATATAACTGCTACGATACCTATAATCATAACAAAAGCTGTTACAATCAGAGTCCATGCCATATCCTGATAATATTCCATACCTGGCAGACAGCTTAAAATATAAAACTGTGAATCTCCGATTTTTCCAAGATAACCAAAGCTGTGTGTACCTAAAACCTTGTAATCAAAGAAATCTTCCTGACCATTCTGTACATGTTCTAAAATTTCTGCCGAAAAATCTAAATCAGCTATATTAGATAACTGTATTTCTTTATTTGGATGATAAATCAGATTTCCTGTAGAAGAAATCATCATTACAAAACCAGTATCTCCAATTTTATACTGAGAAAGGACTTCACTCATCTGAGTCAACAAAATATCAACCCCGGCAACACCAATTACATTTCCAGCCTCATCAAATACTGGACATGCTGCCGACATAATAACTTCACCTTCTGCAAATCCGGTATCAAATGGCTCTGTAACCATAGGCTGACCTGTTTTTGTTGTCTGGAACCATTCTCTAATAGCCATATCATAAGTTTCATCACTGATAAAGCCACTTGTACTAACTAATGAATTCGAATCTATCTCTGCTACCCATGCAGCCATAATATTTTCCGGATCAGTTGCTACGATGCTTTCCATCTGTGCGTATACTTTTTCGTATATTTCCTGCTCAGGCATTGTCTCACCTGTATCCGTATTCTTCATTAACTGGATGGCATCTGCATTAACCGCCAACTGTTCTGCAACAGTCATATATTTTTCAAAAAATCCATCTATCTGATGAACAACTAACTGTGAATCCTGTGTAAGCTGTTTCTTTTCTGCGGTTATACTAACATTACTTACCATAAGACCAACTACTGCACCTACTACTAAAAATGCAGCAATTACAACTGCCAATACCTTTACCGATATTTCATTTGCAATACCTTTGTTTTGGCTTTTTTTCTTCATTTGTGTGCACCTTCCCTTGTTTTATTTCCATTTTCTTTATCATCTCATAAAGATATACATTACTATTTTATCATAAAATACCAAAAACAACAACCTGCAAAAATCTCTTGAGTTTCCGCATTTTTTATACATCACATAATGGGGCGTTATCTTGCTGTGC
>CAYTGQ010000088.1:0-1884 GCA_964437345.1 uncultured Lachnoclostridium sp.
ATCCACAATAGTGGTCATTAAATATATATTTCCCATATAAACCTCATTTCTAAACAATTACAGTTCGATAATTTCCATGTCTTCCGCAGTAAATACTAGTTCTGGAGTAGTAATTGGTGCTTCTTTTTGAAGTTTGAAATCTTTAATACGATAAATAAGTCCCATAGTCTGAATGGTAATAAGTGGAGTCATAGCTACCATAGAAACAATACCAAATGCATCGGTAATGACATTTCCACCAAGTGCTTCGCACGCGCCCATAGCAAACGGAAGAAGGAAGGTTGCTGTCATAGGACCAGATGCAACACCACCAGAGTCAAAAGCGATAGCTGTAAATAATTTTGGAACAAAGAAGGTTAATACTAATGCAATAAAGTAACCAGGTACAAGGAAATATAAAATTGAAATACCTGTTAGCACTCGAATCATGGCAAGACCAACTGAAACTGCAACACCAAGAGAAAGTGCTAGTCCCATTGCCTTTGAAGAAATGGCACCAGAAGTGATTTCTTCTACCTGTTTTGTTAAAACATACACGGCAGGTTCTGCTTTAACAATGAAATAACCAATTAACATACCAAGTGGTACGATAATCCATGCATATGGAAGCCCGGCAATCGTCTTTCCTAAAAAGTTTCCGGCAGGCATAAATCCTACATTAACACCAGTAAGGAAAAGTACCAAACCGAGATAAGTTTCAAGTATACCAACACCGATTTTGATAAGTGTATGTCTATTAATATCTCTGGCAAATAATTCAAAAATTGCAAAAAAGAAAACAATTGGGAAAATAGAAACAAACATCTCTACAAAATAGTGAGGAATTTGATGTATAAATAATTTGCCAATGTCTACCGTATTGTCAATGATTGGAATAGCCTCAGAAATAGCTTCGGTTGATTCCGGAGTAAATATCATACCTAAAATCATAACGGCTAAAATAGGTCCAATGGAACAAAGAGCAACCAGACCGAAGGAGTCATTCTCTGCATGTTTATCGCTTCGGATGGTAGAAATACCAACACCAAATGCCATAATAAAAGGTACGGTCATAGGGCCGGTGGTTACTCCGCCAGAATCAAATGCAATTGCTAAAAAGTCAGCAGGTACAAATAAAGTAAGTGCAAATATAATTCCATAAAACACTAAAAGTAAGTGGGAAAGAGGTATTCCAAAAAGCATACGGAGAATTGATATTACCAGAAAAGCTCCAACACCAATTGCTACAGCTAAAACCAGAGTCATATTCGGAATAGAAGGAACCTGTTCAGCTAATACCTGAAGGTCTGGCTCTGAAATAGTAATAACCATACCCATTACAAAACTGATAAGCACCATGATAAAAACATTTTTTGAACGAGTCATAATAGAGCCGACATGTTCTCCAATTGGCGTCATAGCAATTTCAACACCAACATTAAAAAGTAGCATTCCCAGTGTAAGCATAACTGCACCAATGAGAAATGTCACAAGGATGCTAGGTGGAATTGGTGTAATAGTAAAACAAAGAACCAAAACAATTGCTAAAATTGGGAAAACTGCTTTTATTGTTTCTGAAAATTTTTCTTCAAATTTTGAATGATTAATGAACAAATAAAAACCTCCTCTTGTAAAATCTATCACCTATTATTATAACAGAAAATGCATAAAGAATGAGTAAAGATTTTATTTGGATAAAGTTTTTTTGAAAAGATGATGAAATTGCCAGTGTAATATGATAAAATCACATAAAACAGTAAATAATTTGAGAGGGGAGTAAATGTTATGCCGCCAAGGGGAAGATCGGGAAGCAGTTCGCGAAGCCGTTCGCGAAGCAGCTCAGGAAGTCGTTCAAGTAGTAGTTCAAGAAGTCGTTCAAGTAGCAGTTCAAGAAGCCGTTCAAGT
>CAYTGQ010000088.1:1984-9230 GCA_964437345.1 uncultured Lachnoclostridium sp.
CGTTCAAGTAGCAGTTCAAGAAGCCGTTCAAGTTCCACATACAGACCAGGCAGCCGTTCAGGAAGTAGTGCAAAAGGAAGCTTTTTTGGTGGGGTTAGAGGCAGTACGGGACACAGGCCAGATTCTGGAATGCTTAACAGAAGAGACAGAGGCATAAAGTTTGCCATGAGATACCGTAAGCCAGTGCGGACTGGTCCAGACTTTGTGCTAAGACACAAAAGTAGAATAAAACCATTGCATTGTATAAGACATACATACTGGTATATAGAAGATAGTTATATAGATGAACTTACCGGAACTGTATACGCAAAAGGTTATTATGATGAGACAGGTGCTTACTACGAGAGTCTTGATTTAGATTATTGTAGTTCGGACACTAAGCTCCTTTGTAAATGTGAATATTGTGAATCAACTACTTACGTTAATATTAACGAGCTTGAGATAGGAGATACCTTAAAGTGTGAGTGCTGTGGTGCTTCATTGGATGTGGCAAATGCACTCAGCAGCAATAAGGATTATTTTGTATGTGATGAGAACGGTGCGTTCCATGATGAGATGATGTATTCTTATGAAGAGAGTGACTATCAGGAGATAAAGAATACGGCAGTGTTTTTCCGTTTTGTAAGGAAAATGGTTGGTGTATGGGCAGTTACATTATTGCTTTCATTTGTTTTTGCTTTCTTGAGTATACCTTTCGGTATGATTGCACAGGAAGAGGACAAAAGTTATCAGACAGAAGAAGTAGCGAACAGCACTTACTATGACTACTCTGTATTAGGAGATTCGGTATATGTACCAGAAATTGACCGCACCTGTGAATGGGATGGAGATTACTATTACGATTATCTGACGGATTGCTATTTCTGTTATAACACAGATGTTGTACCGGCACAGATGCAATACTGGTATGAGGGCTTCTCCTCTGATTATGGAGATTATGGATGGCTGGAGTATTATGAAGATGAAGATGCATGGTATGTGGAAACCGGCTTAAATCAGTGGGAAAAGCTGGAAGAAGTACCAGAGTATTTCTGGCACACCACGTTTGATAATTTGGAAAGTACAAATTAATTTTGATTACCTGTTAAGTAAAAAGAATATATTCAGGGAGGTATAAATTATGCGAGAAATGCGTCGTAAAAATCAGCTTTTATCAGAAAAAGAAACTATTGATATTTTAGAACGTGGAACCAATGGGGTTCTTGCAGTATTGGATGAAGAAGGATATCCTTATGCAGTGCCGCTTAGTTATGTATACTGTGATGGTAAGATATATTTCCATGGTGCAAAAACTGGGCATAAGATTGATGCCATCAAGAAAAATGAAAAAGCTACTTTTTGTGTAGTGGATAAAGACCAAATTGTACCGGAAGAGTATACTACATATTTTAGAAGTGCTATTGCTTTTGGTAAAGTACGTGTTTTGGAAGATGATGCAGAAAAGAAAGAAGCACTTATGAAGCTTGCAATGAAATATTCTCGCACTATGGGAGAAGAAGGCTGTAAGGCTGAAATGGAAAAAAGCTTCCAGGCAGTCGGCATGATTGAATTAGAGATTGAGCACATGACTGGCAAGGAAGCCATTGAATTAGTTCGTGCGAAAAAACAGGCTGAATAAAGTAAAACAGTGGTTAGTGAATTGTCAGTTCTTCTGGTTTTACTGCTCTTGTTATAAATAGCATACCCACATAGCAGATACAAAGTAACAGGCAGATGCCGAGTAAGAGAACAAGGGGTATGAACGTATGCAAAGCTGTCAGTCTTTCATAGAATCTGGCAAAGAGAAAACCTAATACTATAAGAATGAGAATCGGTTTCCCGATACAGTTGACTGCGTCAATTGGAAGGGGAACCGTTTTTATTACAGCGATATAGTCTAATAGGGTCAATAGCAGCTGACTGACCAGAAGACTTACTAAATATCCGTTAATGCCCTGCTTTGGTACAAGAAGGCAGATTAGGACGATACGGGAGCCAAGGCTGACTACGGTATTAAAGAAGGTCAAGTGGGTTTTACCAAGTCCATTTATCATACTGCCTAAAGTTGTGGAAAGATACATAAATGGGCAGAGCCAGGAGAGGATAACCATAAAATATCCGGCAGATTCGTTGTTGAAAAATACGTTACCCAGTGCATTTCCAAATAAAATAAACACAAAAGTAGCAAAGATGCCGATAATAAGGCTACATTTCATAGTAATCTGACCGATAGACTGGATTTTCTTTATATTTCCCGTTGCTTGTGCTTCAGAAACGGTTGGCAGTAAAAGAACTGCCAGGGAGTTAGTAATAGCAGAAGGAAATAGGATAAATGGCATTGCCATACCCGATAGGATACCGTACAGACTCAGTGAATCAGCTGTGGAAAGTCCGAATTTTTGTAGTGTAAATGGAACAAGCACTGCTTCAAAACTATGTAAAACACTGATAACCAGACGGGTAGCCGTAAGAGGAAGGGCAAGTGTGGCAAGCTTTGGAAGAGGAGAAGGGACTTTATATTTTTCTACAGGTGTAGTTAGTCTTGAAAGATTAGTCTGTTTTTTATTTTTATATTCTTCCACCAGCAAAGAAAATACACTGAAAATGTCTGATGCTATCTCACCAAGGACAATACCAAAGGCAGCAAGCTCGCAGGTAACTATCTTGTCGCCTCCGCCCAGATAAAAGGCAAGGAAACAGACAGAACTAATGCGGACAAGTTGTTCTAAAAGCTGGGTAGAGGCTGGGATTCTGGTTTTCTTTAGACCATAGTAATAGCCGTTAATGCAGGCAGTAATACCACAAAATGGGAAAACTACAGCCAGTATACGCAGTGAGCTGCTACAGCGTACATCCATTAAAAAATGTGCAGCAATAAAGTCGCTGCCTGTAAAAACCACAAAAGAAAGGAAAAATGCAATGGAGACAGAGACCATGATACCACAGAGAAGGATATTCTTTTGTTGGCGGGAAGAGTTTGTCTTAGCAGATTTAGCATCAGATGAAGAAGGACAATTTGCAACTAACTGAGAAATAGCAGTCTGGATTCCGGATGCATATAATGTAAAGCAAATACTGTAAACAGGAAAAATAAGTTGGTAAAGTCCGAGATTTTCTGTAGTCATGGTATTGGAAAGATACACTTTATAAAAAAATCCCATAATACGGGTAAGAAGTCCTGCAAGAGTGAGAATTAAAGTTCCGGTAAAAAGTGTGTTTTTCTTCATAGAATTTTTCCATTTCTAAAAAGTATTTATACTGATATGTTATGCCAAAAATTTCTTCTGTATTCTTATTGACACATATTATTGATGGTGGTACTATAGGTTGTGTTGAATGCCAACTAATTTACTAGGAATTAAAATAGTAGGAATTGAGGAGAAGATGAAATTATCAACAAAAGGAAGATACGGACTGCGTGCAGTGCTTGATCTGGCATTGAATAGTACAGAAGAGGCCGTGGCATTAAGCAGTATCGCAGAGCGACAGAATATTTCCATTAGTTATTTGGAACAATTAATTGCGAAGCTTCGTAAGGCAGAAATTGTAAAGAGTACCAGAGGTGCCAAGGGCGGGTATGTTCTTGCAAGACCTGCAGAAGAAATCTCTGTAGGAGAGATTTTAAGATGCTTAGAGGGAGATTTAAGCCCTGTTGATTGTGCAGAAATTATGGGTGGTGAATCAACCTGTAGTGCTTCGGATATTTGTGTCACAAAATTCGTTTGGAAACGTATAAATGACAGTATAAATGAGGCTGTCGATAATCTTATGCTTTCAGAGCTGGTGGCAGAAGGTCAGAGTATGCAGACTCAAAAGACCAAAATTGCTGAAAATAAAGAATTATGCTAAGAAACCCTGAATGGGGAATACCCTTTAGGGTATAGATAAATAGGAGATGAATGGTTATGAATAAGAAAATTTATTTGGACAATGCAGCAACAACAAGAGTAAGACCAGAAGTTGTAGAAGCAATGCTCCCTTACTTTACAGAAAAATTTGGAAATCCTTCCAGTGTATATGAATTTGCATCCCAGAATAAGAATGTGGTAGATGAAGCAAGAGAAATCATTGCAAAATCACTTGGTGCAGACACAAAGGATATTTATTTTACAGCAGGTGGTTCCGAGTCTGATAACTGGGCTTTAAAGGCGACAGCAGAAGCTTACAAAGATAAAGGTAATCATATTATTACTTCTAAGATTGAGCATCACGCCATTTTACACACTTGTGAATATTTAGAAAAAAATGGATTTGAAGTTACTTATGTAGATGTAGACGAAAATGGAATTATTAAATTAGACCAGTTAAAGAAAGCCATCAGGCCAACTACAATTTTAATTTCTGTTATGTTTGCCAATAACGAAATTGGAAGTATTCAGCCAATTAAAGAAATTGGTGAAATTGCAAAAGAGCAGGGTATTTTATTCCATACAGATGCAGTACAGGCGTATGGACAGGTTCCAATTAATGTAGATGAAATGCACATTGATATGTTAAGTGCCAGCGGTCATAAGTTAAACGGACCAAAGGGAATTGGATTTTTATACATCCGTAAAGGCTTAAAGCTTCGTTCCTTTGTTCATGGCGGTGCTCAGGAAAGACGTAGAAGAGCCGGTACAGAAAATGTTCCGGGTATCGTAGGATTTGGAAAAGCAGCGGAAATTGCAATGGAAACTTTAGAAGAACGTACTGCTTATGAAACTAAGCTTCGTGACCTTTTAATTGACAGGGTATTAAGAGAAGTACCATACACAAGATTAAATGGAGACAGACACAAACGTCTTCCTAATAATGCAAATTTCAGTTTCCAGTTTATTGAAGGAGAATCTCTTTTAATTATGCTGGATATGCAGGATATCTGTGGTTCCAGTGGTTCTGCCTGCACATCAGGCTCCCTTGACCCATCTCATGTGCTTTTAGCAATTGGCTTACCTCATGAAATTGCACATGGTTCTCTTCGTCTTACATTAAGTCATGAGACAACAGAAGAAGAGATTAAATATACAGTAGAAAAGATTAAAGAAATCGTAGCAAAATTAAGAAGTATGTCACCATTATATGAAGACTTTTTAAAGAAAAATCATATTGAAGCAGAATAAAATGCACAACATAAACAAACATAGGCTCCGAAACGTATCTCGTTTTAAGTTACCTATGGTTTGTTCATGTTGTACATGAGTCATAATTAGGAGGAATTTACAATGTACAGTGAAAAGGTTATGGACCATTTTACAAACCCAAGAAATGTAGGAGAAATCGAAGGTGCCAGCGGTGTTGGTACAGTAGGTAATGCAAAATGTGGCGATATTATGCGTATTTATCTTGATATTGATGATAACGGAATCATTCAGGATTGCAAGTTTAAGACATTCGGCTGCGGTGCAGCAGTGGCAACCAGCAGTATGGCAACAGAGCTTGTAAAAGGCAAGACAATTCAGGAAGCCATGAAAGTAACAAACCGTGCCGTAATGGAAGCATTAGATGGACTTCCACCAGTAAAGGTTCACTGCTCTTTATTAGCAGAAGAGGCAATACATGCCGCATTATGGGACTATGCAGAAAAGCATGGTATTGTAATTGAAGGTCTGGAAAAACCAAAGACAGATATCAGTGAACATGAGGAAGAAGAAGAATATTAAGAAACAGTTCAGCCATGCACAGATTATTAGAATGATTGCATGGGAGCTTGCTCACAAAGCAATTCATTCAATAAGCTGTATATGGCGTTCTGCCATAAGCGAGTGTCTAGCTGCATAGCAGCGGAAAAGTAGCGAAGCTGCGGACTTGAGCTTGATGGATGAACTGTGTACAGCATGGAGAATTAGAATGGAAAAAAAGAAAGTTGTAATAGGTATGTCCGGAGGAGTTGACTCCTCTGTGGCAGCTTATCTTTTAAAAGAAGCAGGCTATGATGTAATTGGTGTAACGATGCAGATTTGGCAGGATGAAGACCATTTTACACAGGAAGAAAATGGTGGTTGCTGTGGACTTAGTGCAGTTGATGATGCCAGAAGAGTAGCTAACCAGCTGGGAATTCCTTATTATGTTATGAATTTTAAAAGTGAATTCAAAGAAAGAGTTATGGATTACTTTTTGGAAGAATACCTGGCAGGAAGAACACCGAATCCATGTATTGCCTGCAATCGTTATGTAAAATGGGAATCCCTGTTGAAACGTTCCATGGATATTGGGGCTGATTATATTGCAACGGGACATTATGCAAGAATTGTAAAGCTTCCAAGTGGAAGATATTCTTTGAAAACATCAGCAACACAAGCTAAGGATCAGACCTATGCTCTTTATAATCTGACACAGGAGCAGCTTTCACGGACGCTTATGCCTGTTGGTGAATATACCAAAGATGAAATCCGTCAGATAGCTGAAAAGATTGATTTGCAGGTGGCAAATAAGCCGGATAGTCAGGAAATCTGCTTCATACCGGATAATGATTATGGCAGATTTATTTCTGAAAATAGTGAGAAAGAAATTAAGCCGGGTAATTTTGTAGACGAAGCCGGTAATATAGTGGGAACACACAAAGGAATTCCATATTATACAATCGGTCAGAGAAAAGGATTGAATCTTTCTCTTGGAAAGCCGGTTTTTGTAAAGGAAATCCGTCCGGAAACCAATGAGGTTGTAATCTGTGATAATGAAAGTTTATTTTCTAACAGAGTAGTTGCCAATAAGCTTAATTTTATGGCAATCGAGAAGTTAGAAGGAGATATGCGTGTTGTTGCAAAAATCCGCTATAATCACAAAGGTGCACCGGCAACAATCCGTATGATAGGAGAAGATACATTGGAATGTATCTTTGATGAGCCACAAAGAGCAGCTACACCGGGACAGGCATTGGTGCTTTATACCGACACAACAGATGGATATGTTGTAGGTGGCGGAACGATTGTAAAGTAGAAATATAAGTTTAAGATTATGAGATTCCCATACCATTGCGGTTTGCAGGAATATTTTCTGGAAATAACTTTTATTTACGTTTCAATTATCATTTAGCCCTACTTTTCGTCAAGTTCTTACATGCAAGTTGGGATGTTTATTTTCAGACAGCCCTACTTATTTTGAATTTTTACGTTTTAGTCGGGTGTATTTCTGAATGATACCCCTACTTATTCAGTGTTTTGCATGTTTCAGTAGGACATTTTTATATAAATTTGACTCAGTTTGAAATAGAAAAACAAAAAAAATACCGACTTTTTATGTTATTTTTGCTTTCTAGTAGGGTATGTGCGATTTTTTTGACCCGATTTAT
>CAYTGQ010000089.1:0-1248 GCA_964437345.1 uncultured Lachnoclostridium sp.
GACTAGAATGAAAAATCATATCAAAATCATTCTTCCCATAACCCTTATTATGGGAGGGGGAAATGGGAATTTTCACGAAACTATTACTTGCATTTTGTATCTGTATCTAGTACACTCTTAATTGATAAATAAAACAATTTTCAAATAAGGAGATATATAAAAATGAGTGAACAGAATCCTGTTTTTGAACAAGACGAAGAAGTAACTGTAACATTAACTTTAGATGATGGAAGCGAAATGGAATGTTTAGTATTAACTATCTTCCCTGTAGGTGACCTTCAGTACATCGCATTACTTCCTATGGAAGAAACTGAAACAGATGCAGATGGCGAAGTTTTCTTGTACCGTTTCAGAGAATTAGAAAATGGCGAATTAGAACTTCTTAACATCGAAGATGATGAAGAATTCGAAGCTGTATCTGATGCTTTTGATGAGTATCTTGATACATGTGAATTTGACGAAATGTTTGACGAAGAATAATCGTGCTCGTTCAGAGCCCAGCAAAAAAATGCAAAAGCATATGGAATGTTTACATTCTCATATGCTCTTGCATTTTTTTATTGGGCGGATACGCACGTTGAGAAAACACAAATTGTTTTCGAATGGGCTCTGAATGAGCTTAGACGCAAAAACCATTTATTCTGTATAATACTGTGCCTGTGCATTCCAAAGCTCGTAATACTTACCATTTTCGTCTGCAACAAGTTGTGCATGGGTACCTTGCTGAATAACTGTCCCTTCATGAAATACGACTATTTCATCACAAAACTTACAGGATGACAATCGATGACTGATATAAATGGCTGTTTTGTCTGTCACAATATCATTGAACTTTGAATAAATCTCTGCTTCAGCAATTGGGTCCAAAGCTGCGGTCGGTTCATCAAGAATGATAAATGGAGCATCCTTATATAATGCACGGGCAATAGCTATTTTTTGAGCTTCACCACCTGATATCTCTACACCTTCCTTAGAAAATTCCTTGTACAGCATAGTATCCAGTCCTTTTTCCATTGTTGCAAGACGTTCATCAAATCCCGCATCAGACAATGCTTTCTCCACTCTTTCACTGTCATATTCTATGCTACCTGCTACATTGGCACCCAATGGCTGAGCCATAAGCTGAAAGTCCTGAAAAACCACAGAAAAAATATTCACATATTCATCATAGCGATACTTACGGATATCGATACCATTAAGGAGGATTTGTCCCTCCTGTGGGTCATACAAACGACACAACAGTTTGAT